>JBPEXC010000398.1:0-8778 GCA_052032035.1 Acidimicrobiales bacterium
TGCCCCAGGTCTGCAGCCGCGCCGGTGCACCGCGGACTGCACCCTCCTCGAAGGCGGTGACGACCACCTCGGCGGCCTGCACGTCGAGCACGACCAGCGAGACCGGCCGGCCACGTCGCGCCGCCACCTCGGCCGCGGCGGCCGTGGCGGCCCCGACGACCCGGCAGTCGGTGAACCCGGCGGCGGCCACCGCCGACTCGAGCCGGGCCCGCACGTGGTCGTGCCACCACTCCGGGCACGACACCACCACCGCGGCGGCCGGCCGCCCGACCCGGGCGGCGCCCAGTCGTGCGAAGAACCGGATCACGGTCGCCACCACCTCGGTCGGGGCGTGCCGTGACCGGCCGAGGACGACCGGATTCGGCGACTCGAGCCGCTGCAGGGGATCGAGCAGGCTCCACTCCGGGCGGCGCTCGGCGTGGGGCACGGCGGCGGGCCCGGCCACGAGCAGGCCACCACCGTCGACGGCGACGGTCGGCTCGATGCGATGCGACCCGTCGACGGTCAGCACCTCCTGGGAGCCGTCGCCCCGCACGATCGTGGCGGCGGCCCCGACGCTGTCGAGGGCGACCACGAGGGTCCAACGGTCGGCGGTCTGCACGGTCACGCAGGGTAGGACGTCCGACGAGCCCGATCGGTTCGGTACCGTCGTGATCGATGGCTGACCCGGCGCACCCGCCGCTCCCGACCTTCGGGACCTACCGGACCGAGCGCGCCCTCGGCACCGGCAGCTTCGCCACGGTCTGGCTGGCCCACGACCCCCACCTCGACGCCCCGGTGGCGATCAAGCTGCTCGCCGACAACTGGTCGCGCGACGAAGCGGTGCGCACCCGGTTCCTCACCGAGGCCCGCCTCCTCCGCAGGATCAACCATCCGGCGATCGTCACGGTCCACGCCCTCGGCGAACTCCCGAGCGGTCAGCCGTGGTTCGTGATGGAGTGGGCCGACCGCGGCACCCTCGACGAACGGACCGAACCGCTCGCCGTCGCGGCGGCGGCCCGACTCGGTCGCCATCTCCTCCAGGCCCTCCAGGTCGTGCACGACCTCGGCGTGGTGCACCGCGACGTCAAGCCGTCGAACGTCTTGTTCCGCTCCCTCAACGAACACGAGGCGATCGACGCTCGCCGGCGGGGCGCCGACGCAGCGACCGAGCAGCTCCTCCTCGGCGACTTCGGTCTCGCCCGGAGCGCCGCCGCCACCGGCTTCACCCGCGCCGCCGGCACCCCCACCCACATGGCCCCCGAGCAACAGCGCGATTCGGTCGCCGTCGACGCCCGCGCCGACCTCTACGCCGTCGGGGTGATCCTGGCCGACCTCCTCGACGACGCCGCTGCGCCGGTGCCGAGCGAGCTGATGGCCGTCGTCGACCGGCTCCGCTCGGAGTCGCCGCGCGACCGCCCCGACACCGCCCTCGACGCCGCCGAACTGCTCGCGCCCTTCACCACCGGCCCCACCGCCACCCCGGCTCCCGCCGTCGTCGACACGAGCGGCGACGAGACCCAGGAGCTCCGCCCGATCCTCCCGTCGCCCAGCGAACCGGCGTGGCGTGACGACGCCATGTTGTGGCTGTCGATCCGGGCCGACCCGACCGACCGGGAGACGACCCTCGACGCCCTCGACGCGTGGCGGGCCGCCCGCAACAACGGGCAGGTCCGCTTCGCCGACCGGTCGGTGGCCGACGCCGTGATCAGCCGTCTCGAAGCAGATATCGGAGCTGACGGCGGCCCTCGTGGATCCGGCTCTTGACCGTGCCGACCGGCAGGTCGAGGGCCTCGGCCACCGCTGCGTAGTCGAGACCCTGCACGTCGCGCAGGACGACGGGTTCGGCGAACCGCGCATCGAGCTGGTCGAGGGCGTCGAGCAGGTCGATGCGCGTGCCGGCGATCACGCTGGTGCGGGCGTCGGCCTCGAACTCGGGCAGCTGATCGCTCTGCTGCTGCTCGACCCAGCGCCGCTTGAGTCGGCGGTAGGTGTCGACCGAGGAGTTGGAACTCACCCGGTAGAGCCAGGTCGAGAACGCCGATCGCCCCTCGAAGCTCGAGATGCGTCGGGCGACGGCCAACAGGGCGTCCTGGGTCGCCTCCTCGGCGTCGTGGGGGTGGGGCAGGATGCGTCGGCAGCGGGCCGCGATGTCGGGTTCGACGGCGGCGAGGAGCTCGTTGAGGGCCGCCTCGTCGCCGGAGGCCGCCCGTGCCGCCAGCCCCTCGAGATCGGCCGACCGATCGCTCACCAGACGAACCGGGTGGCCCTGGGCCCGAAGTCGGCCGGTCGCTCGATCACGGCGAACGCCTTGCGGGGCTCGACGCGGAACACGGCGCTGCTCAGGAAGAAGCCGGCCGCACCCGCCATCGCCTCGTCGTCGGCGGGGTCGATCTCCATCGCCTCGGCGTAGCGAGCGGCCCAGGCCGTCGATGCGTGGATGGCGTCGGCGTCGTCGGCCGCGACGGCGGTGGCGTCGCCCTCGATCGAGAGCACCTCGACCGTGTCGTCGATGGCGACCACCACGGCCGGGTTCGCCGCCAGGTTGCGGACCTTGAGGGCGCTCGCCGCGCACGAGAACCAGAAGGCCTGCCGGCCGGTGACGGCCTCGTCGTCCCACCAGCCCCACAGCGGCATCGAGTGGGGACGGCCACCCGGGTCGACGGTGGTGAGCCAGAAGTTGCGGTTGGCGGCCAACCGTTCGGCCGCCCACGACCACTCGAGCACGCCGTCGAGATCATCGGGCACCCCGTAGGCCGCCATGTCGGGTCGCTCGGATCGAGGCATGGCTGCACGGTACCCGACCGGCTCTGACAGGGATCGAGGGTGCGTGGTTGATCAACGTTGATCCGATCATGTTGACGCCGTCGTCGGCCGGGTGCATCGTCGAGACATGGCCGCCGCCCACCTCACCGCCGCCGAAGCCGCCGCCCGCCTCGGCGTGAAACGCGAGACCCTCTACGCGTACGTGTCGCGAGGCCAGCTCGGACGCACGATGTCGCTCGACGGCCGCTCGAGCCTGTTCGACCCCGGCGAGATCGACGCGCTGCGCACCAGCCGCCGCCGCTCCGCGTCGGGTGAGCTGTCGACCGTCATCTCGTCGAGCGTGACCGAGCTCGACGAGCGGGCCGGCCACCGCTACCGCACCCCCGACGGCCCGGTCGCCGCCGTCGATCTGCTCGACCGCCCCTTCACCGAGGTCGCCGACCTGATCTGGGGCGCCGACGATGGCGCCGACTGGACCCTCCCCGCACCGACCGCAGCGCTGGTCGCGACCCTCGTCGGCGCCCTCCCCGACGACGCCCCACCCCTCGATCGGCTCCGCATCGCCGTCTCGGCCGTCTCGTCCTCCGATCCCGCCCGCCACTCGCGCGCGACCGCCACGCAGACCCAGGCCGCCCGTCACATGATCGGGGCGATGGTCGTCGCACTCGGCGGCGACCGCGAGCGCTCGATCGCCGCCGCGCTGTGGCCAGCCCTGAGCCCACAGCCGGCCACCCCCGACGCCGAGGCGGCGCTGAACGCCGTGCTGATCCTCCTCGCCGACCACGGGCTCGCGACGTCGACCTTCGCCGTCCGCCTCGCGGCCTCGGTGCGGGCCGACCCGTATTCGATGGTCGCCGCCGGCCTCGGGGCGGTCGGCGGGCGCCTCCACGGCGCAGCGAGCGGCTACGTGCACCGCTTCTTCGCCGACGCGGCGCGCGACGGGCTCACCGCCGCCATCGGCCACCGCCTCGACGCAGGCCAGCACCTGCCGGGCATGGGCCACGCCGTCTATCGCCGAGCGGACGCCCGCAAGGTCGCGCTCCAGCGGCTGGTGGTCGCCGCCTTCGAGGGCGACGATCGCCTGACCCTGGTGCGGGCGGCCGAGGAACGCTTCGCCACCTACGAGCAGGGCCCCGCCAACATCGACTTCGCCCTCGGCGCCCTCACCTGGCTGGCCGGGATGGAGCCCTGGGCCGGCGAGGCGCTGTTCGCGATCGGTCGTACCGTGGGCTGGGTGGCCCACGGCATCGAGGAGCAGCGCGAACCCGCCCTCCGGTTCCGCCCGGTCGCCCGCTACGTGGCGCCTCGCGACCCGCTCCCCGAGGAACGCGTGTGACCGGCGCCGGCCGGTTCGCGCCGAGCCCGACCGGCGATCTCCACGTCGGCAACCTCCGCACCGCGGTGGCGGCCTGGCTGTTGGCGCGGGGCACCGGGCGGGCGTTCCACCTCCGCGTCGAGGACCTCGACGGCGCCGTGCGTCCCGAGCACGAGACGTCGCAACTCCGCGACCTGGCCGCGATCGGTATCGACTGGGACGGCGAGCCGATGCGCCAGAGCGACCGGCTCGAGGTCTACCGGGCGGTGCTCGACCGATTCCGGGCCGACGACCTCGTCTACCCGTGCTTCTGCACCCGCAAGGAGATCCGCGAGGCAGCGAGCGCCCCCAACGGCGGCCCGGGCTCCCACGCCCCGATCCTCTACCCGGGCACCTGTCGTCACCTCGACTCGGCCCAGCGGACCGAACGCGAACGGGCGGCCGGTCGTCCGCCGGCGTGGCGCCTGCGGGCCGACGTCGCCAACCCGACGGGTCGGACCGTCACCTGGCACGACGACATCGTCGGCGAGGTGACCACCGAACTCGACGACTACGTGGTCGAGCGGTTCGACGGCGTGCCGGGCTACAACCTCGTCGTCGTGATCGACGACGACGCCCAGGGTGTCGACCAGGTGGTGCGGGCCGACGACCTGGTCGACTCGACCGCCCGCCAGCTCGTGATCGCCGGACTGCTCGATGTCGCGCCGCCGAGCTACGCCCACGTCCCCCTCGTCCTCGGTCGGTCGGGCCAGCGGCTCGCGAAGCGCGACGGCGCCATCACCCTTGCCGATCGACTCGCACTGGGCGACAGCGTCGAGGGGCTGCTGGCCTGGATGACCGGATCGCTCGGCCTCGCGCCGACGTCGTCGCTGGCAGACGCGCTCGCCGGCTTCGACGCGACGGCGGCCGCCGCGTCGATCGCGGCTACCGACCCCGCGACCATTCCTGCGGGTCGCGTCCCAGCGCCTCCAGGCGCTCCACCGCCCACACCGGCGGCTCCATCTCCTCGCCGGCCTTGATCAGGGCCACGTTGGGCCCGTCCTCGGCCCACATGTGGCAGGTGTTGAGGTTGAACGCCATCGCCCGCTTGCGACCCTCCTCGTCCATCGGCCCGAGGCGTACCTCGGTCTCACCCGCCTCCTGGGCCGCCTGGGTGGCGGCCGCCTGCATCGACCACATCGACTGGATCGCCACGGGCGCCATCGCCTGGAGGAGGGCGCCGATGTGGGTGCAGCCGAGTGGCCCGCCGAACAGGTCCTTGACCTTGCGGGAGAAGCCGCGGGCGATCGAGAGCCCGATCAGCTGCTGGTAGGCCTCCTCGATGCTCACGCACGTGGCGTGGGGGGTCACCTCCATCACCACGTCGACCTCGAGGATCTCGAGGGTCGGGAAGTCGAGGACGAGGTCGACGACCATCTGGTGGACCGACAGCGGGTCGGGATCCTCGGGGAAGTAGATGCCGGGCGGCTTCTGGTCGTGCACCATGCCGCGGAGGCGGAGCCGCCGCCCGTCGTCCTCGCGGTAGGCCTTGACGTCGTAGTTCCGGTGGTGGATGAGCTGGCTGTCGGGCTCAGGGGGCAGTCGCTTCGGCTCTCGAACCATCGACGCAGTGCAGCCGATGTCACTGCCACATGCCAATTGAGCCACATGCCAATCAGAACAGCAGTTCCGACACCGTGTAGATGGTCAGACCGGCCAGGCCCCCGACGAGGGTGCCGTTGATGCGGATGAACTGCAGGTCGCGACCGACCTGTTCCTCCATGCGGTCGCTGGTCTCCTCGGCGTCCCACCGCTGCACGGTGGTGGCGATCAGGTCGGCCACCTCGTCGCGGAACTGCTCGGCGACGTAGCCGGTGGCACCGAGCACCCAGTCGTCGATACGGGCCTGGAGTTCGGGGTTGTCGCAGATCGACTGGCCGGCGTCCGCCAGCGCGGCGTCGAGCTGGAGCCGCAGGGGCGACTCGGCGTCCTCGGTCGCCTCGATCAGCCCGGCCTTGATCCTGGTCCACAGCGACGCGGTCCACGCCCGCACCTCGGGGTGGGCGAGGAGCTCCTCTTTGAGTTGCTCGCCGCGGGCCAGCAGGGCCGGATCGTTGCGGAGGCGCTCGGCGAGCTGGGCGGTGCGGTCGTCGAGCTGGCGGCGGAACTCGTGGTTGCGGTCGCGACCGATCTCGTCGAGCCAACGACCCGACACCTCGTAGATCTTGGCGAAGACGACGTCGTCGACCGTGTCGGGCACCCACCACGGCGACTCGTCGCCCAACCGCCGCCGGAAGGTCGTCTGGTTGTCCTGCAGGAACCGGCCGAGGCCGGTGAGGGTGGCGTCGAGCACGAGCTGGTGATGGGCGCCCTCGACGGCGACATCGATCGCCTTGCCGACGAGCGGGGCCACCGGAATCGCCCGCACCCGGTCGGCCATCAGGTGCTCCAGGCCGCCCTGCACGGTCTCGTCGCGCAGCACCTCGGTCACGCCCTTCACCGCCACGGCGCTCTGGTCGCCGACCTTCCGGGCGTTGTCCGGGTCGGCGAGCCACTCCCCCACCCGCCGGCCGAGCTCGGCGCTGGCGAGGCGCTCGGTCACGATCTCCTTGGTGAGGAAGTTGTCGCGCACGAACGTGCCCATCGAGGCGCCGATCTCGTCCTTGCGCTTCTCGATGATGGCGGTGTGGGGGATCGGGATGCCGAGGGGGTGACGGAACAAGGCGGTGACGGCGAACCAGTCGGCGAGGGCGCCGACCATGGCGGCCTCGGCGGTGGCCCGGATGTAGCCGACCCAGGGGTGGTGCTCCTCCTGCCAGCGGGCGAGGATGAACACGATCGCCGCCAGGATCAGCATCCCGGTGGCGACGCGCTTCATCGTGTCCAGGCCGGTCCTCATCGGTCGGTCGTCAGAGGCGCTTGAACAGGCGGGCCGCCTGCTCGGCCGCCTTGGCCCGTACCTCGGCGCCGTCGACCTTGGTGGCCGAGCCGTCCTTCAGCACGGTCTCGCCGTCGACGATCACGTCGAGCGGCCGCACCGTCGTGGTGTAGGCGAGGTGCCACGGATCCATCGTCGGGTAGCTCCACGTGACGGTGTCGTCCTTCGCCTCGGGCACGAGCTTCCAGCCGTTCTCCAGCCAGCTCCACGGTGCGTCGGGCCCGGCGGTGACGTCGTGTTCGCGCAGCTTCACGAAGGCCAGCCGGAACTCGTCGAGCATGTCGGCGCCGATGCCGTCGGTGCCGAGCACGACGGTCGTCTCGAACCGCGTCGGGTGGGCGTAGCCGACGTTGTTGTTCATGTTGGAGCGCGGGTTGTGGGCGATCGTGCCCGCCATCTCGACCCGGTCGGGCAGGTTGACGCCGTGCACGAGGAGCCAGTCGTCGGTCGAGCGTCGCGCCAGTTCGGTGCCGGGTCCGGCGTCGACCAGCCCTTCGGCGACGTGGACGTGGACGCCCACCTCGAACTCCTCGCTCAGGGCGATGGCGGCCTCGATCGTGTTCTGCTCGCAGGTGAAGCCGGCGTGGATGCCGACCATGCCGCGACCGCCCTCGGCCAGGAATCGGCGGTTCTCCTCGAGCCCGGCCTTGGCGCCGTCGGCGCCGTGTCGGTCGGTGACGCCGTACGCGCACACCACCCGCACCCCCACCTCGGCGCAGGCGTCGGCGATCACGCTCAGCGATCCCTCGATGGCGTTGGGCGACTCGTGGTGGTCGACGATGGCGGTGCAGCCCGCTTCGAGGGCTTCGAGGGCGCCGAGCTTGGCCGACCACTCGAGCATCTCGAGGTCGAGGGCCGTGTCGACCCGCCACCAGACCTGTTCGAGGATCTGACCGAAGTTGCGGGGCGTGTGGGGCGGGGCCGGCATACCGCGCACCAGCGCCGAGTAGAGATGGTGGTGCCCGCAGACGAGCCCGGCGGTTTCGCTCATCCCCGAAGACTAGAGGAGCTACGCCGGTTCCAGGATCGCCTCGAGCAGGCCGCCAAGATCGACGAACTCGTACGTCGACAGGATGACGACCGTCTCGCCGGTGTCGGGGAAGTGGGCGACGAACGAGATGCCACCGGGGATGCCGCCACCATGCCCCCAACCGACCTCGTCGGGGCTCACGCTCACGGCGAGGAGACCGAGCCCGTAGCCGCCGGCCTCGATCGAGGCGGGGTCGACGTCGGTCATGGCGGCCAACGAGTCG
Organism: Acidimicrobiales bacterium; assembly: GCA_052032035.1. Classification (GTDB taxonomy): domain Bacteria; phylum Actinomycetota; class Acidimicrobiia; order Acidimicrobiales; family SZUA-35; genus JAWSVN01. Next base: position 8,231 of record JBPEXC010000398.1, read on the forward strand.
GCGCTCACCACCTCGCCGGCGGCGAGGGCCTCGGTGAAGGCGGCGAGATCGTCCGCGCTCGATCGCATGGCGCCGGCGGTCCAGGCGGTGCTGATGATCGCCGTGTCGTCGGCCGACTCGGTGGCGAGGTCGACCGTGTCGAGGCCGAGCGGCTCGGTGATGCGTCGGGCGATCACGTCGCCGGCCGGCTCGCCCTCGACCGCCTCGATCAGCTGTCCGAGCAGGATGTAATTGGTGTTCGAGTAGGCGAAGGGCGCGCCGGGCTGGGCCGGGGTGTCGGCGACGAGGTCGACGACCTCCTCAGGGGTCCACACGCGATCGGGCTCGTCGTCGAGGTCGGGAACGAACGTCGGCAGGTCGGTGTAGTTGGCGATGCCCGAGCGGTGCGACAACAGGTGGCGCACGGTCAACGGCTCGGCGGGGCCGAGCACCGCGAACGGGCTGCCGGGCAGGTGGTCGGCGAGCGGATCGTCGAGGGCGAGCGCACCCTCGTCGACGAGCTGCAGCACGACGGCGGCCACGAAGGTCTTGGTGATGCTGCCGATCCG
>JBPEXC010000399.1:0-5534 GCA_052032035.1 Acidimicrobiales bacterium
GGGGGGTGCGCCTCCCCCCCACCCCGGGCCTTCCGGCGGAGGAACGCACATGACGATTTCGAAGGAAAACCTCGGCCTCTGGAGCATGGCGGCGTCGCTCGTCGTGTTCCTGTTCGGCTGGATCACCCACCTGAACGGGCTCATCACCGCAGCGATCTGCCTCGTGCTGATCATCGGTGCGGCGACGATCACCAACGGGTCCTACGTGCTCAAGCGCTTGGCGGCACTCGTGCCGACCCTGATGCTCGTCACCGTCTTCGCCTTCTTCCTCCAGACCCAACGGGTGAGCCCCCAGGACGTGGCCATCCGGGTCCTCGGCCCGGGCGCCACCGAACAGGCGACCGCCGAGTTCATCGCCGCCAACGGCCTCGACGGGTCGTTCTTCAGTCGCTACCTCGACTGGATCTCCGGGGCCGTCGTCGGCGACCTCGGCACCTCGTTCGTCAACAACAAGCCGGTGGCCGAGCAGGTGGCCGCCGCCATCCCGATCTCGCTCCAGCTGATGCTCTACGCCCAGATCATCGCTCTCCTCATCGCCGTGCCGGCCGGCGTCTACGCCGCCTACAAGGCCAACCAACGGGGCGACGCCATCGCCTCGACCACGGCGCTCGGGTTCCTGTCGGTCCCCAACTTCGTGCTCGCCCTCGTGCTCGTCTTCGTGTTCGCCGAGAAGCTCGGGCTCTTCCCCGCCACCCGCTACGAGTACTTCGGCGAGAGCCCCTGGGAGCACTTCCAGCACATGCTGCTCCCGTCCCTCGCTCTCGGCATGGGCCTCGCCGCCACCTATCTCCGGCTGCTGCGGGCCGACATGGTGACCACGCTCCAGGAGAGCTTCATCACCACCGCCAAGGCCAAGGGCGTGTCGCCCCGCCGGGTGCTCTGGGGCCACGCCCTGCGCCCGTCGCTGTTCACCCTGCTCACGGTGTTCGCCGTCAACGCCGGCGCCCTGATCGGCGGCGCCCTCATCGTCGAGATCATCTTCATCCTGCCGGGCATGGGCAACCTGATCGCCACCGCCATCGTCGGCTTCGACTTCCTGATCCTGCAGGGAGCCGTCGTCGTGCTCGCCATCGGCTTCGTGCTCTTGAACTTCCTGGCCGACCTGCTCTACGCCGCTCTCGACCCGAGGATCCGCCATGTCCGTAGCTAGCGTCTCCGATGTTCCCGCCAACACGATGACCGAACCGCCGGCCGCTGCGCCGGTCGAGAGCGAGGACGGCTACGTCGCCCGCAAGCGCGGCTTCTGGTTCTGGGCCGCGGCCGCCTGGCTCGTGTTCATCGTCATCTGCATGCTGTTCTCCCAGTGGTTCCCCGGCCTGGCGGAGCCTCGGGAGCGGGTCGGCAGTCCCCGCATCGGCCCCGGCGCCGACTACCTGTTCGGCACCAACAACAGCGGCCACTCGGTGTTCGCCCGCACCCTCCACGGCGCCCGCATCTCGATGGGTGTGGCCGTGCTGGCCACGATGGGCGGCATCATCATGGGCGGCACGGTCGGCCTGATCTCCGGCTACTACCGCAAGGGCATCGACACGGCACTGTCGTCGCTGGTCAACGTGATGCTGGCCGTCCCCGGTCTCGTCCTGGCCCTCGCCCTCGTCGGGTTCTTCGCTCCCACCGGCGGGTTCGAGGACCAGAAGTTCCTCTTCTTCACCGTGTCGCCCAACACCAACGCCACGATCTGGGCCACGATCGCCCTGGCCATCCTGGCCACGCCGTCGATCTCCCGGGTCGCCCGGGCCCAGACGCTGGTGTGGAGCGACCGCGACTTCGTGCTGGCGTCCCGCACCCTCGGAGCCCGCAACCTGCGCATCATCATCCGCGACGTGCTGCCCAACGTGCTGCCGGCGATGTTCTCGTTCGCCCTGATCGGCATCGCGGCCCTCATCGTCGTGCAGGCCGCCCTGGCGTTCTTCGGCATCGGCGACGTCACCGCCACCACCTGGGGCGGCGACATCAACTTCGGCCGTGACCGTCTCGACAGCGAGCCGCACATCGTGTTCTTCCCGTCGCTGTTCATGTTCCTGACGGTGTTGTCCCTCAACTACCTGTCCGACAAGTTCATCGAACTCAACGCAGTGAAGGAGGCCGGCGTCTGATGGCTGGTTCCGGAGGCGCCCACCTGCGGCGCGACAACGACTCGGTCCTCCGGGTCGAGAACCTCACCGTCGAGTTCCCGATCGGCACCAGCGGGGCCAAGGTCCACGCCGTGTCCGACGTGAGCCTCGACCTGCTCTCGGGCGAGACGCTCGGCGTGGTCGGTGAGTCCGGCTGTGGCAAGTCGACCACCGGCAAGGCGATCATGCGGGTGCCCCCGCCCACCAGCGGCCGGGTGATGCTCCAGGGCACCGACCTCGCCTCGCTCGACTCGTCGCAGCTCCGCGAGAGCCGCGGTCGACTGCAGATGATCTTCCAGGATCCGATCTCGTCGCTCAACCCGCGCCGGACGATCCGCGACATCGTGGCCGAGCCGCTGGTGATCAACTGGCTCGACTCCTTCCCCCGCCCGGCGGTCAGTCGCTGGTGGGAGCGGACCGCCAACACCCTCGTGAAGTGGGGCCGGGATCGCCGCGTCGCCCAGCTGCTGAAGGTGGCGATCGGGGTGCTGTTCCTCGGCTTCCTGCTGTTCGTCGTCTCGACCGCCGCCGCCGACGTCGACGAGCTCGGACGCCGCGACGGCGGCGCCGGTGCCGACCTCGGCCGCCTGATCATGATCGTCGCCCTCGCCCTGGCCGCGCCCGTCGCTGCGGTCGCCGTCCTCGGCGCCGCGGTGTGGCTCGCCCTCGTGGTGCTGATGCCGATCTTCAACCTGCCGCGGGCGCTGAAGATCCGTCGGGCCCGCCCGGCGTTCGAGGCCGAGGTCGACCAGAAGGTGGCCGCCGCCCTCGAGGAGGTGGGGATCCCGCCCGAGGTGTCGATGCCGAAGCGACCGCACGAGTTCTCCGGCGGTCAGGCCCAGCGCATCTCGATCGCCCGGGCCCTGATCCTCAACCCCGACGTGATCATCTGCGACGAGCCGGTGTCGGCCCTCGACGTGTCGGTCCAGGCCCAGGTGCTCAACCTGCTCGAAGACCTCAAGGCCAGCCACGACCTGAGCCTGATCTTCATCGCCCACGACCTGGCCGTGGTGAAGAACGTGTCGGACCGGGTGCAGGTGATGTACCTCGGCAAGACCTGCGAGGTCGCCAATCCCGACGCCCTCTACCGCGCACCCCGCCACCCCTACACCCGGGCCCTGATGTCGGCCATCCCGGTGGCCGACCCCCGCATCGACCCCCGGCAGGCGTTCAACCTCGAGGGCGAGCTGCCCTCGCCGATCGCTCCCCCGTCGGGCTGCCGGTTCCGCACCCGCTGCGATCGGGCCACCGAGGAGTGCAGCGAGCGCGAGCCCGTGCTCCAGCTCCTCGACGACGGCCACTACGTGGCCTGTCACCACCCGCTGGACGGTGAGGACGGCGGCACGCTCGTGACCGTCGGTGCCGCCGACCGCCACGCCAACGGCGCCAGCCCCCAGATCGTGCTCGAGGAGGACCGATGAACGCAGGGCGCAAGCTCACCGCATCCGGCGAGGGCGAGCCGCTGCTGGCGGTCGACAACCTTCGCACCCAGTTCTTCACGCCCCGCGGGACCGTCACCGCCGTCGACGGGGTGAGCTTCACCCTCGAGCGGGGCACGACCCTGGGCGTGGTCGGCGAGAGCGGCTCGGGCAAGACCGTGCTGTCCCGCTCGATCATGAACCTGTTGCCGTCCCGCAACGTGAAGCGGACCGGCAGCGTGAAGTTCGCCGGCAAGGAGATCCTCAACCTCTCCGACAAGGACATGCGCCACGTCTGGGGCAAGGACCTCGCCATGGTCTTCCAGGACCCGATGACGTCGCTCAACCCGGTGATGAAGGTCGGCAAGCAGATCACCGAGTCGCTGCTCCTCCACCTCGACGTGTCGAAGGAGGAGGCACGCGACACCGCGATCAGCCTCCTGCGTTCGGTGAAGATCCCCGAGCCGGAGAAGCGGTTCGACGAGTATCCCCACCAGCTGTCCGGCGGTATGCGGCAGCGGGTGATGATCGCCGTCGCCCTGGCCTGCGGGCCTCGTCTGCTGTTCGCCGACGAGCCCACCACCGCCCTCGACGTGACCGTCCAGAGCCAGATCCTCAACCTGTTGCAGGAACAGCAGGTCGAGCGCCACATGGCGATGATCCTTGTCACCCACGACCTCGGCGTCGTCGCCGGTCGGGCCGACCGCATCGCCGTGATGTACGGCGGGCGCCTGGTCGAGACCGCACCGACCACGACGCTGTTCGACGAGATGCGCCACCCCTACACCGAGGCGCTGATGCGGGCGATCCCGCGGCTCGAACACCAGAGCCATCAGCGGCTCCAGGCGATCGGCGGTCGTCCACCGGACCTCGTCGACCCGCCCAAGGGCTGCGCCTTCGCCCCCCGCTGCCCGAGGGTGCAGGAGCGGTGTCTCCACGAGCGGCCCGAGCTCCGGCTCGGCGCCGAGGGCCATCAGTACGCGTGCCACTTCCCGGTCGGCACGCCCGAGGGCGACGAGGCCCTCGAGAAGAACCTGTCGGCCGGCGTACCCCAGGCCGTCGAGGCCATGGCCGGCGTGCCGGTCGCCATCGACGGCGCCTGAGGGCAGCCCGAGGGCATCACCGGTTCGCCACAGGGGCGAGCCGGTCAGGCGTTGCGGAACGCTCGCAGCAACAGGGGCGTGGAGGGTCCGGCGGCGCGCTCGGCCGGCGCGTCCGGCTCGCTGTCGACCGCGTCCGCCGGCGCTGCCTCGGCCTGCGGCCGATCGTCGCCCACCGCCACCGACTCCGGGTCGGCCACGGGTCGGAAGTGGAACGCTGCCTCGGCCGGACGCCGGACGGCCGGCCGGTCGGCGGGGCCGAGCTGATCGGGCGGCGGGGCCGCCGGGTTCCACAGCGACGGCTGCACCGGCCCGGTGCGCTCGTCGACGAGGGTCCACCCCATCGGCGGCGTGCGTGTGCGGGTGTGGTGCCCGCACAGCGGGATGCCGCGGTTGTTGTCGCCGAGGTCGACGATCACGACCCGGGCGCCGTCCGCGTCGAACTGCACGCTCGCGGCGGCCTGGTGACCACAGCTGAGGCGAGCACAGAGACGTTCCACGCGAACGAACGGTACCGGTCCGACCAGCGGCAACGGCGGATGGCCGCCGCGCCGGACCCGCCCCGAGGGCATGATGGGGGACATGGATGCTGCCGTGGTCCCGCTGCTCGATGCCCTCGCCGCCCCGTCCGAGCCATCAGGGCAGGCGGAGCATGCAGAGCTGGTCCGGGTGGTCGCCCTCAAGGGGTTCGGGCTGCGCGACGGCAGCGACGGACTGGTGCTCCACGGCGCCGGCACCGACACCGGCCGCATCGACGGGCGCGTGCTCGGCGGGCTGGCCGACGACGCCCTGCTCTCCGCCGCGGTCGACGGGCGCACCATCGTGCGGGTGCCGGTGACCGACCGGGCGGCCGACGCCGCCGGCATGGTGTGCGGCGGCACCGCCGTGCTCCTGCGATCGCC
>JBPEXC010000004.1:0-6159 GCA_052032035.1 Acidimicrobiales bacterium
CCCGGCGGAGCCGTGACGGTCGGTGGTTCCATGGCAAGATTGCAGCGGGGCCCGGGACGCCGGGCCCCGTTCGGCCGTTCCGGTTCGGATCGAACCGCTACGGTCGAACACGACAGATCGAGAGGGAACGGGTGACCCAGCAACCCCCGCCGGCCCAGCCGGCCCAGGGAACCGACACAGGAGCCGGCGCTGCTCCGGCCGGCAGCCGCCGGCCGGATCTCAACGCGGACGTGCGCAGCGCACTCCAGCTGGGCCTCCAGGCGTGCACCGCCTACGACCGGCCCGACCTGGGCGACCGGGTGCAGCGGCGCCTCGACCAGGTCGGCGACCCGAACGTGCAGGTCGTGGTGGTCGGCGAGTTCAAGCAGGGCAAGAGCTCCCTGATCAACGCCCTGCTCAACGCCCGGATCTGCCCGGTCGATGACGACATCGCCACCGCAGTGCCGACGATCCTGCGCTACGGCGACGACAAGGGCGCCGAGGTGATCGTGGCGTCGCCCGCCGATCCCGACGGACCCACCGAGAAGCGACCGATCCCGTTCGACCAGGTGCCGAACTACGCCACCGAACTCGGCGTGAGCAGCGCGGACGGCGTGGTCAAGGGCGTCGAGATCGAGCTGCCCCGCAAGCTGCTCAGCACCGGCCTCGTGCTGGTCGACACCCCCGGGGTCGGCGGCCTCGGCTCGGCCCACGCCACCGCGGCGCTCGGCGCGATGTCGGTGGCCGACGCGGCGGTGTTCGTCTCGGACGCGTCGCAGGAGTTCACCCGGGCCGAGATCGACTTCCTGCGCCAGGCGATCGACCTGTGCCAGACCGTCATCTGCGTGATGACCAAGACCGACTTCTACCCGGCGTGGCGCAAGGTGCTCGACCTCAACACCGGCCACCTCGAGCGGCTCGGCATCGACGTGCCGATCCTGCCGGTGTCGTCGATGCTGCGGGCCGAGGCCGTGCGGCGCAACGACCGTGAGCTCAACGCCGAATCGGGGTTCCCCGCCCTGGTCAGCGCCCTGTCCGACGACATCGTGGCCCGCCACGCCGACCTGGTTCGGGCCCGCGCCCGCCAGGACCTGATCGGCGTGAGCGACCAGCTCGCCAGCCAGTTCGAGGCCGAGTTGGCCGCCCTCACCGACCCGGAGCGGGCCAAGGAGCTCGTCGACCAGCTCGAGGAGGCGAAGCGCCGCTCCGAGCAGTTGAAGAGTCGGGCCGCCAAGTGGAGCACGACGCTCAACGACGGCATCGCCGACCTCAGCTCCGACGTCGACTTCGACTTCCGGCAGCGGATCCGCAAGATCACCCAGGAGGCCGACGAGGCGATCGACGACACCGACCCCCTCGACACCTGGTCGGAGTTCGAGCCGTGGCTCACCAGCCGGGTGAGCCACGAGGTGGTGAGCAACTACCGCTTCCTGACCGACCGGGCGGCCCAGCTGTCGGCCACGGTCGGCGACCACTTCGCCCTCGACGGCAGCGAGCTGCTCGAACACCTCGACACCCAGAGCCCCGAGGCGGCCCTGCAGCGGGTGACGGTCGACCCCGGCATGGAGATGGACGAGCAGGGTCTCGGGGCCAAGGGCTTCACGGTCCTGCGCGGCTCCTACACCGGCATCCTGATGTTCACGATGCTCGGCTCGATGGTCGGCGTCGCGCTCGGTCCGGTGGCGGTCGGCATCGGCCTGGTGATGGGGCGCAAGACCCTCAAGGACGAGAAGTCGCGCCAGGTGAACATGCGCCGCTCCCAGGCCAAGAACTCGGTTCGTCGCTACTGCGACGACGTGTCGTTCCAGGTGTCGAAGGACTGCAAGGACACCCTGCGGCAGGTGCAGCGCCAGCTGCGCGACCACTACTCGCGTCGGGCCGAGGAGCTGCACCGGTCCACCACCGAGGCCCTCAAGGCCGCCACCGAGGCGGCCAAGGTCGGGGCGGTCGAACGGGCCACCCGCACCAAGGACATCGAGGCCGAACTCGGCCGCATCGGCGGGCTCCGGAAGCGGGCGATGGCCCTCTCCACCGGGTCGGCCCAACCCGCCCCCCAGGCCGGCGGGAGCGCCGCCGCGGGCGCGGGCAACCAGGGCGGTACCGGGCAGGGCGGCACGAGCCAGGGCGGGAGAGCACAGGGAGGCACTGCGTGACGACCCTCGTCGATCAAGCGCGCGACGTCCTCGAGCGGGCCGCCACCACCTTCGCCGGCACCGACGACGCCGCTGCCATCTCGTCGGCCCTGGCCCGCCTCGACGGGCCCCTGCGGGTGGCGATCGCCGGCAAGGTCAAGGCCGGCAAGTCGACCCTGCTCAACGCCCTGGTCGGCGAGCGACTCGCCCCGACCGACACCGGCGAGTGCACTCGCGTCGTCACCTGGTACCGCGACGGCCACACCTACCAGGTGCTGATCCACCCGCGCGACGGGTCCGGCGCCGTGCAGGCCCGGTTCCACCGCGACGAGGGGGCGATCGAGGTCGACCTCGGCGGCCGCGACGCCAACGACGTCGACCACCTCGACATCACCTGGCCGTCGTCGGGGCTGCGTCGTCTCACCCTGATCGACACCCCCGGCGTCGACTCCCTCACCGAGGGCGTGGGCACCCGGGCGTTCCAGTTCCTCGACCCCGAGGACAACGCCACCCCGGCCGATGCCGTGCTCTACCTGATGAAGCACATCCACGCGTCGGACCTGCGCCTCCTCGAGGCGTTCCACGACGACGCCGTGTCGACCCCGAACCCCGTCAACGCCGTCGCCGTGCTCAGCCGGGCCGACGAGATCGGCGCCGGCCGGCTCGACTCGATGGCCTCGGCCCGCCGGATCGCCAAGCGCTACGGCGACGACGGTCGGCTCCGCCGCCTGGTGCAGGTGGTCGTGCCCGTCGCCGGCCTCCTCGCCGAGACCGCCGAGACGCTCACCGAGTGGGAGTTCAAGGCCCTCCGGTCGCTGGCCACCGTGCCCGCCAAGGAGCTGGAGCCCTACCTGCTGTCGGCCGACCGCTTCGTCGAGGCCCGACCGGAGACGCCGCTCACGTCGCTGGAACGCCAGCAGCTCCTCGACCGCTTCGGCCTGTTCGGGGTGCGGCTCTCGCTCGCCCTGCTGCGCCGCAACGTGGTCGACTCGAGCGTCGAGTTGAGCGACGAGCTGATCGAGCGCTCCGGGCTGGTGCAGCTCCAGACCCTGCTGACGACGCTGTTCGTCGACCGGGCCGACGTGCTCAAGGCTCGCTCCGCCCTGCTGGCCGTCGAGCAGCTGTGCCTCGCCAACCCCGAGCTGCCGGGCGCCAACGACCTCGTGCTCGACGTCGAGCGCATCATGGCGGGCGCCCACCCGTTCAACGAGCTGGCGACGATGGCGGCGGTCCGGTCCGGGTGGATCACGGCCAAGCAGGCCGACCTCGACGACCTCGAGCGCGTGCTCGGCTCGTCGGGCACGGCCCCGTGGCAGCGGCTCGCCCTCGAACCGGGCGCCACCCAGGACGACCTGCGCGACACCGCCATCAAGGAGCTGAGCCGCTGGCAGCGGCTCGCCGAGAACCCCTTCACCACCCACGACCTCGCCACCGCGGCGCGCGTCGCCATCCGCTCGCTCGAGGCCATCGTCACCGCCACGATGTGAGGCTGGATGTGACGGCGAGCCTCAGGCGTCGAAGTCGAGATCGAGGTCGTCGGGGTCGACGCCGTCGCCGGCGGTGTCGCTGAAGTCGGTCGAGAAGAGCGACGTCGCCTCCTCGGCGGCGTCGAGATCGTCGCCCAGTCCGAGGCCGCCGGAGATGTCGAGGCCGTCGGTGGGGGCCTCGAAGCTCGTCGGCAGATCGTCGAACTCGTCGAGCGACTGGGTCGCCGGCGCTTCGGTCATGGGGTCCTCCAGGGTGGCCTGGGCGGCCTCGGCGACGGAGCCGCCGCCGAAGTCCTCGCCGGCCGTCGGTCGGTCGGCGGACGCGACGGTCTCGACGAGGTCGTCCAAATCTGTCTCGTCGTCGAAGTCGGTGTCATCGCCGAAAGCTGTCTCGTCGCCGAAGTCGGTGTCGTCGCCGAAGTCGTCGCCGAAGTCGGCGAACGGGCCGTCGGCCGTCTCGGTCAGGTCCTCGACGGCCTCACCGGCGTCGGGTGCGTCGGCTGCCTCGTCGAATGCGTCGTCGGCTGCGTCGTCGGCCGCCTCCGCCAGCATGGCGGCCGGGTCGGCTGCGTCGAACAGGGCCAACGGGTCGTCGTCCATCGGCAGATCGCTGTCGGGCAGGTCGTCGGCCTCGTAGGGCACGGAGCTGGCTCGGGTCACGATCGGGGCCAGGGCGTCGGCGTGCTCGATCGGGGCCGTGTCGGCGTAGTGGCCGAGGGCGGTGCCGAACAGTTCGCTGCTCAGGTCGTCGTGGCCCTCGTCGGCCAGGGCATCGGCCGCGGGGCGTTGGGTCGTCGGGCCGAGGAGGCCCTCGATGGCATCTCGAAGGGTCACGCCTCACAACGTAGTCCCGGGTGCCGATCCGGGGGATCGGGGATTCCCCCCTCCCGCACAGGGGGATCCCCGTCGATCGTGCAGGACATCACACGAGAGAACGCCACGAGGATCGTGGCGTAACCCTGGGAGGACGTGACGTCCGACCAACTTCGGGACGGATCGCCCAGGCGTTCGGTCGATCGCCTTCGGGCGACCTATCATGCCCACTTCGGGACGGAGGGATTGCCAACCTGTGAGCTACCAACTCGGAATCGACCTGGGCACGACCTACACGGCCGCCGCCATCCACCGGGACGATCGGTCGACGATCTTCTCGCTCGGCGACCGTTCGGCGGCGATCCCGTCGGTCGTGCTGCTGCGCGATGACGGCACCGTGCTCACCGGCGACGCCGCCGAACGGCGCTCGGTCACCGAACCCGAACGGGTCGCCCGCGAGTTCAAGCGCCGCCTCGGCGACACGACCCCGATCATCGTCGGCGGCACGCCCTACTCCTCCGAGGCCCTGATGGCCCGGCTGCTCCGCTCCGTCGTCGACGCCGTCGAGAAGCGCGAGGGCGAGCCGGCCACCCGCATCGCCATCTCCCATCCCGCCAACTGGGGTCCCTACAAGATCGACCTGCTCACCCAGGCCGTCACCATCGCCAACCTCGACCCCGACTCGGTCTGCTTCCTCACCGAGCCCGAGGCCGCCGCGATCAGCTACGCCAGCCAGGAGCGCATCGACCCCGGCAGCGTGGTCGCCGTCTACGACCTCGGCGGCGGCACCTTCGACGCCGCCATGCTGCGCCGCACCGACAACGGCTTCGAGATCATCGGTCGCCCCGAGGGCATCGAGCGGCTCGGCGGCATCGACTTCGACGCCGCGGTGTTCGCCCACGTCAGCCGCGCCCTCGACGGCGCCATCCAGCAGCTCGACCCCGAGGACCCCACCGCCCTCGCCGCGGTCGCCCGGCTGCGTCACGACTGCGTGGAGGCCAAGGAGGCCCTGTCGGCCGACACCGACGCCACGATCCCGGTGCTGCTGCCCAACGTGCAGACCGAGGTGCGGCTCACCCGTCGCGAGTTCGAGGGCCTGATCCGACCGTCGCTCGTCGACTCGATCGAGGCGATGCGCCGGGCCGTGCGCTCCGCCGGCCTCGAGATGGACGACGTGTCGCGCGTCCTCCTCGTCGGCGGTTCCAGCCGTGTGCCGTTGATCGCCCAGATGGTGTCGTCCGAGCTCGGGCGCCCGATCGCCGTCGACGCCCACCCGAAGCACGCCATCGCACTCGGTGCGTCCTACTTCGCCGCGTCCGACACGGGCAGCGACATGGCCACCCCGCCGCCGGCCGACGAGCCGCCGGCCCCGGCGGCCCCCGCCGTCGGCATCCCGCCGGTGAGCGTCGAGGAGCCGCCGGCCCCCGCCCCGGCCAGCATCTTCGAGCCCGATCCGGTGCTCGACGCGCCGGCGCCCACCACCCCGGCGGTGTCGTCGCCGCCCCCCACCGGCGCCCCGGTCGAGCGCCCGGCGCCCACGCCCGAACCGTCGGCCCCCGAGCCCGTCGCCGCCGCCCCGACCCCCGCCCCCGAGCCCGCGCCGTCGCGCTCCTCGGTGAGCGAGCCCCCGCCCCGCCTGGTCGACACCCCGAGCGAACCGGCCCCCCTCACCTCGCCCGGCGAGGTCGAGCCGACCGGCGGCGGACGCGGCATGTTGATCGGGGCGATCGCCGTGGCCGCCCTCGTGA
>JBPEXC010000040.1:0-4808 GCA_052032035.1 Acidimicrobiales bacterium
CAGAGCAGCAACCAGTTGCGGGGAACGATCGTCTGCGCCGACGACGGCGACTGGTACTGGAACGACCCGGATCTCCCACTCCTGCCGGTGAGCGGCGAGCTCGCCGACCAGGTGCGCCGCCTCTACCTGGCGACGTTCCTGCGCGACGCCGACGCCGCCGGCCTCGCCCACTGGCGGGCCGAGATCGCCGCCGGGCTCCCGGTCAGCGAGGCGGCTCGCGCCTTCGCGGCGTCGCCCGAGTTCGTCGATCGCTACGGCACCCTCGGCAACGAGGCGTTCGTCGCGCTGCTCTACCGCAACGTGCTCGGACGGGAGGCCGACGCCGAGGGGTTGGCCGTGTGGGTCGACGCCCTCGAGCGCGACGAGCTGGACCGGGGCGAGGTGCTCCTCGGCTTCGCCAACAGCGTCGAGTTCATCGGGGCCACCAGCACCCTGCGGCCGGGGGAGCGGGGCGACCTGTTCCGCCTCTATCGAGCGGTCTTCCTCCGCGATCCGGACCAGGGTGGCTTCCACTACTGGGCGAGCCGCAACCTGTCGCTGCGCCAGGTGGCGGCCGAGTTCGTGGTGTCGCCGGAGTTCGTGGCGACCTACGGCAGCCTGACCGACGCGGAGTTCGTCGACCTGGTCTACGAGAACGTGCTGGGGCGCCTCGGCGACGGCGAGGGGCGGGCCTTCTGGGTCGAGCAGCTCGAGGCCGGCGACGCCACCCGGGCCGAGATGATGATCGGCTTCAGCGAGTCGGCGGAGTTCCGGCTCTCGACCGGCACGCTCTGAGCGCCAGCAGTCCAACGACGTCTGCGAGCCGACCCTGGGACGACCCCGAGCGGCTCGGGGTCGGATCCGGGGCGACCCCGATCGTCGGCGACGGGCCGTGGCTTCACGATGAAGCCATGAACACGAACCAGTTTCCTCCCCCTCCCTCGCCGGCGCCTCGTCGGCTCGAACGCACCGACGGCCGGATCGCCGGCGTGGCCGGCGGCCTCGGCGACTACCTCTCGGTCGACCCCACCGTCGTGCGCGTCGGCATGATCGTGGCGACCCTCGTCGCCTTCCCCTGGATGCCGCTCGGCTACCTCGCCGCCTGGGCCGTGATGCCCGAGCGGGCGCCGCTGATGCCGCCGCCTCCGTACGCGCCGCCGCCCCCTGCGGCGCCGGCCCAGCCCGTGGCGGACGAGCCCGTGGTGAACGAGGACAGCTCGGCTAGCGAAACGCCGGCATGACCTCATCCGCGAAGAGGGTGACGGCCCGGGTGAGCGCCTCCTGGGTCGTCGCCTCGCGGCCGGTGGCGAAGATGCAACACACCTCGTCGAAGCCGATCGCCTCGTGCCAGCGACGGATCTCGTCGATCACGAGGTCGGGCGTGCCGGCGAAGGCCCGGTCCCGCACGAACTCCTGGTACGGCGGATCCTCCCCGGCGGCCACCCGCTGCAGGACCGGGTCGTGGTCGTCGCCCTTGGTGCCGGCCTCCCAGTAGTAGCGATGGAAGCTGAGCGCCCGGGGATACCACTCGGCCTCGACCTCGGCGTCGCTCTCGCCGACCCACGCCTCGCGCATCAGACAGATCCGCGGGGTGGTGCCGGCCTTCTCGCAGGCAGCCCGGTACGTGCCGACGAGCTCGGTGACGACCGACAAGGTCTCCATCGGCAGCGTGAGCCACGTGTCGCCGAGGGTGGCGGCGCGACGGATCGCCGGGTTGGAGGTGCCCCCGACGTAGATCGGCGGGTTGGGTCGCTGCACCGCCGGCGGGAACACCGGCACGTCGTCGAAGGCGAAGAAGTCGCCGTCCCACTCGTAGCTGCCGGTGTCCCACGCCTTGCGGATCACGGCGAGGGTCTCGTCGAGGCGCTTGCCCCGCGTCGAGTAGTCGGTGCCGTAGGTCTCGAACTCGTAGGGCCGGTAGCCGGTGCCGACGCCGAGGATCGCCCGGCCGCCGGTGATGCGGTCGAGGGTCGAGACCTGCTCGACGATGTTGGCCGGATGGTGCAGCCCGGCCAGGTAGACGCCGGTGCCGAGCCGGATCCGTTCGGTGTGGGCGCCGAGTGCCGACAGGAAGACGAACGGGGCCGCCTCGTCCATCACCTCCGGCGAGAACGAGTGGTGACCGATGAAGCCGGCGTGGTAGCCGAGCTCGTCGACGGTCCGGGCGAACTCGTAGCTGCGCCGATAGGGCACAGCGTCGTCGGGATCGTGGAAGCGGGGGAGCGTCAGGCTGAACTCGATCACGCAACAGACGTTACATAACAAACTGCATGAGGACTAAAGTTTCCCCATGGCGCGCCACGAGCACCTCTTCACGCCCCTCGACCTCGGTCCGCTCACGATCAAGAACCGGATCGTGCGGTCGGCCCACGGCACCTTGCTCACCGGGGAGAAGCTGATCGCCTACCACGAGGCTCGCGCCGCCGGGGGCGTGGCCCTCAGCACCCTCGAAGCCACCGGCGTCCACGCCAACGCACCGAGCCTGGTGCCGCTGTACAGCGACGACTGCCTTCCCTTCTACCGGGAGCTCGCCGCCCGGATGAAGCCGCACGGCATGAAGATGCTGCAGCAGATCTACCACCCCGGCTCGGCCACCCGCCCCAAGAAGGCGGCCACCCAGGTGTCGGCGAGCGCCATCCCCAACCCGATGGTCGGCGGCATCCCGACGGAGCTGACCGTCGCCGAGATCGAGGAGATGATCGAAGCGTTCGGCGCAGCGGCGCGCCGGGTGCGCGACGGTGGGCTCGACGGGGTCGACCTGCACGCCTCGTCGGGCTACCTGATCGAACAGTTCCTGTCGCCGGCCACCAACGTGCGCGACGACGCCTACGGCGGCAGCCTCGAGCACCGCACCCGGTTCCTGATGGAGATCCTTGCCTCGATCCGTGACGCGGTCGGCGACGAGTTCTGTGTCGGGATACGACTCCCCAACGAGGAGTACATCCCGGGCGGGCTGTCGGTCGAGGAGGTCGCCGCGATCGCCCGGATGGTCGAACCCCACGTCGACTACGTCTCGCTCCACATGGGTTCCTACTGGCGGTTCTACAAACTGCTGGCCCCGATGGACGAGCCGCTCGGCAACGAGATGCCGGCCAACGCCCGCATCATCGGCGGCGACGACACCACCGGTCTGGCGCGGCTCACCACCCCGACGATGGTCGTCGGTCGCATCATGACGCTCGATGACGCAGAACGGATCGTGGCCGACGGCGCGGCCGACATGGTGTCGATGGTGCGGGCGCTGATCGCCGATCCCGAGTTGGTGGCCAAGTCGGAGCGGGGTGAGGGCGACCGGGTGCGGCCCTGCATCGGGTCGAACATCGGTTGTGTCGGGCAGCTGATGTCCACGGGGGTCCTCAGCTGCGTGGTCAACGTCGCCGCCGCGAAGGAGACCGAGGTGGGCTTCGAACCCGCCGGCCCGGTGCCCGAAGCCAAGCGGGTGGTGGTCGTGGGCGGCGGCCCCGCGGGTCTCGAAGCGGCCCGCACCGCCGCGCTGCGCGGTCACGACGTGCATCTGTTCGAAGGCACCCGCCAGCTCGGCGGGCAGGTCACGATCGCCGCCACGGCCCCGCACCGCAGCGACATCGGGGCCATCACCGAGTGGCTGGCCGACGAGATCCAGCGCCTCGGCGTGACGATCCGACTCAACACCTGGGCCGACCCCGACTCCCTGGCCGAGCTCGCGCCCGACGAGGTGATCCTGGCCACCGGGGTCACGCCGCGCACCGATGGCTTCCAGCTCACCACCCCGGTCGATGCCGTGCCGGGCCACGACCTGCCCCACGTGTGGACGTCGTGGGACGTGTTCGGCTTCGGCGGACGGGCCACCCTCGCCGGCCCGGCCCTCGTCTACGACGACACCGGCTCGTTCGAGGCGATCTCGGTCGCCGACACGCTCCTCGAGGCCGGCCTCGAGGTGACGATGGTCGCCCGCCACGAGGCAATGGGGGCCACCCTGCCCTACCCGCCGGCCACCGTCGCCGCCGCACGCGAGCGGCTGATGGGCGGGGCGTTCGACTTCGTCGGCGGCCATCACCTGCTGGAGATCCGACCCGACGCCGTCGACATCGGGGTGGTGTTCACCGAACGACGCCGCACGATCGTGGCCTCGACCGTGGTGATCGTCACCTACGGTCACCCGAACCGGGAGCTCGGCGACTGGCTCGCCGCCGAGGGCGGGCCGTGGCGGGTGCACCAGGTCGGCGACGTCACCGGCACCAACGGGGTGCTGCCGGCGATCCACCAGGCTGCCGCGGTCGCCCGATCGATCTGAGGCTCCGCCCGATCGTGCGACGGACTCAGGCGTCGAGGCAGCCGGCGTCGCTGCGCAGCAGGACGCGCTCGGCGTCGTCGCCGGTGACGCGAGCTGTGACGACGCACCCGTCGGGCAGTTCGATGGTCGACCCGTCGGCCGACACCACGCCGCCCCGCTCGCTCGCCCAGGCGGCGACGGCCTCGTCGGGGGTGATCGGGTCGGGCCCGACGGTGGCGGCCACCGCCCACAGCGCTATGCCGGCGACGGCCATCGCGCCGGCCCCGATCAGGCGTCGTGGCTGGTGGTGGGCGATCGAGAACACCGCCCAGAAGGCGGCGACGGAGACCATCGCCGCCGCGACGTAGAGCGCGGCGGCCGAGCTCGCCGACGAGGCGGCCTCGAGGGGGAGGAGCTGGACGTCGAACTCCGACTGCATCGATCCAGGATACCGATCGGCACCGCTGACCTCGGGTCGCCTCACTGTGGTCCGTCGGTCGGGGGACGGTCGATCAGCGAGCCTGGAGGACGAGGGGGAGCACGGGGCCGGCACCGGCGGCGACGAGTTCGGACGCAG
>JBPEXC010000400.1:0-5247 GCA_052032035.1 Acidimicrobiales bacterium
TCGAGGTCGTTCCCGCGGTGACCGGGATGCAGACCTCGATGTCGCCGTCGGTGTCGGCGTCGATCACGTCGTGGTAGACGACGTACGGAGCGCCGGCCGCAGCGCCGCCGATCGCACCGAAGGTTCGACCCATCGCGGCACCGAGGTCGGCGCCGATCGAGGCGAGATCGGTACGGATCCGAAGCGACGCAGCCAGCACCGGCGGTGTCTCCGCGATGGTGATCTCGTAGGGCATGAGTGGTTCCTCCTTGTCGATGAGACGATGGAGGTAGGCGAGTTTGCGCTGCTGGTCGGCCAGGCGGGCTTCGAGCCGCGCTCGGTGGGCGTCGAGGTGTTTGGCCACGAGCACCGGGTCGGCGTCGCCGACGATCGCTGCGATCTCGTCGAGCGGCACGTCGATCGACCGCAGGGTGCGGATCGCTTCGGCCAGGTTCGCCTGCCCGAGTTGGTAGTAGCGGTACCCCGTGCGGGCATCGACCTCGGCCGGCACCAGCAGGCCGATCTCGGCGTAGTGGCGCAGCGCCGGGATCGAGAGCCGGGTCATGGTCGAGAATCGTCCGATCGGGACCAGATCGTGCATCTCACGAACCTCCTTCGCCCCCGATCGTCGACTCTCCGGCTACCGGAGAGTCAAGGCATCGATCCGGATTTCTCGCCGGCTGCGCTCTCTTTCCCGCTTCGCTCGCCTGCCGGCTGAGATCAGCGCAGCAGGTCGACGCCGAGGAGGGCCGCGGCGGTGGCGACGCCCTTGCCGGCGGCAGCGGCCTCGTCGATCGCTGCGACGGCGGTCGGGGTGTCGACGTCGTCGTCGAGGGCGGCCCGCACCTCGGGGAGGGCACCGTCGTCACCTTCTGCATTGGGTGCCGCGAGCCAGGCGTCGAGCCGGGCGGCAGCTCTCGGCATCAGCTCGTCGTCCCACTCCCACTCGGTGCGGTAGTGGTTGGCGATGATGCCGAGACGGATCGCCCGGGTGTCGTAGACCTTGCGCAGGTCCGATACGAACACGAGGTTGCCGAGCGACTTCGACATCTTCTCGCCGTCCATCCGGACCATCGCCTGGTGCATCCAGTGCCGCACGTACGGCTTGCCGGTGACGGCCTCGACCTGCGCGATCTCGCACTCGTGGTGGGGGAAGATCAGGTCGCCACCGCCGCCGTGGAGGTCGATCGTCTCGGTCTCGAGCTCGCGCATCGCGAGGGCGGAGCACTCGATGTGCCAGCCCGGTCGGCCGTCGCCCCACGGCGCCTCCCACGACGGTTCGCCCGGCGCAGAGGGCTGCCACAGCACGAAGTCGAGGGGGTTGCGCTTGCGTTCGTCGGTGATGTTGCCGCCCCGCTCCGCCGCGTAGTCGAGCATCGTGGCCTCGTCGTAGTGACTCAGCTTGCCGAACCCCTCCGACGTGGTGACGTCGAAGTAGACCCAGCCGTCGACCACGTAGGCGTTGCCGCCCTCGAGCAGGGCGGAGACCAGCGATCGGATCTCGGGCATGGCCGAGGTGGCGCGGGGTTCGCTCCAGCTCGGCAGCATCTCGAGGGCGATCATGTCGTCGTCGAAGCGAGCGGTCTCGGCGGCGGCGAGGTCGAGGTAGTGCATGCCGACCTCGCGTGCCTTGCGCAGGAGGTCGTCGTCGACGTCGGTGACGTTGCGGACACAGCGGGTCTCGTGTCCCCGGTCGCGCAGGCGTCGCTGGAGCACGTCGTAGCCCATGTACACCGCGGCGTGCCCGAGGTGGGTGGCGTCGTACGGCGTGATCCCGCAGGTGTACATCGTCACCACGGGACCCGGTTCGAACGGCACCACCTCCTGGCGGGCGGTGTCGAAGAGCATCAGAGGACCGGCGGCAGCGTCGCTCACCCGGCGCAGGGTAATCGGTCGACCGCTCCGGGCGCGACTCTCGACCTCGCGTGACGATCGGCGCGTAACTCGACGCTCGAGCTGCTAGTCAGATGAGCGATGGGTCTCCTCGATGACAAGAAGCTGCTGATCACCGGTGTCCTCACCGACGACTCGCTCGCCTTCGGCGTGGCGAAGATGGCGCAGGAGCAGGGCGCCGAGATCGTCCTCACCGGATTCGGCCGCGCACTGCGACTGACGCAGCGCACCGCCCGCAAGCTGCCGACCGAGCCCGAGGTGCTCGAGCTCGACATCACCGACGCCGAGCATCGGGCGGCGGTCACCGAGCAGCTCCGCGAGAACTGGGGGCGGGTCGATGGTGCGCTGCACGCCATCGGCTTCGCCCCCGAACCCTGCCTCGGCGACGACTTCTTCGGCGCCACCTGGGACGACGTGTCGACCGCGCTGCAGGTGTCGGCCTACTCGTTGCGGGACCTGGCCGACGTGGTCACCCCGCTGATGACCGAGGGGGGCTCGATCCTCGGGCTCACCTTCGACGGCACGCTGGCCTGGCCCGCCTACAACTGGATGGGGATGGCCAAGGCGGCGCTCGAGTCGCTGAACCGCTACCTGGCCCGCGAGCTGGGCCCGCAGGACATCCGCTGCAACCTGGTCGCCGCCGGACCGGTGAAGACGATCGCCGCCAAGTCGATCCCCGGCTTCGCGGCGTTCGAGGAGGAGTGGACCAAGCGGGCGCCCCTGGGCTGGGACGTGACCGACTCCACCGGGGTGGCCAAGAGCTGCACGGCGCTGCTGTCGGACTGGTTCCCCCAGACGACGGGGCAGGTCATCTTCGTCGACGGCGGTTACTCCTCCATCGGCGCCTGACCCTGCCGCCGTTGCCCCTCCGGCATTGGGTGGCTCACACGGCCCCAGACGCCGCCCCACCGACCCAATCCCGCAGCCACCCCCGTGCACGCGACATTGGGTGGCCCACACGGCCCCAGACGCCGCCACACTGACCCAATCCCGCAGCCACCTCCGCGCACGCGACATTGGGTGGCTCACACGGCCCCAGACGCCGCCACATCGACCCAATCCCCGGAAGCGGGGACCGGGCGGGGTCAGGCGAGCCAGCGGGGGTTGTTGAGCACGAGCCGGTCGACGGCACGAGCCTCGAGGGCCGAACGCAGACCGTCGTCGGCGGCGATGGCGTCGTCGAAGTCCCCGGCCCGGATGCCGGCTGCGAGCTCGGCGTCGTCGGCCACGCCCAGGTCGGCCAGACGCGCCCGATGGCGCGCCGCCTGACCGTCGCCGAGGGTCAGTTCGCGCTCGACGGTCGAGAGCACGTTGCGGACGACGCGACCGAGGAACGCCAGCCGCTTGTCGCTGCCCCCCATCACCTCGTTCTCGGTGAACTCCCGCACGGCCTCCACCAGCTCGAGCGCCGAGGGCTCACGGTTCGCCATCGCCGTCGACCCGGGCGCGGGCCGTGCGTCGTCCGCGTCGTCGGGGTGCGGGGCGACGGCGTCGACCCCGGCCGGCGCGAGCAGTCGGCACAGGTCGTACTCCTGCTCGGGGACGCGTCGCCCGATCGCCGCCAACTCGGCGGAGCGGACCCCGCCGGAGCGGTGCCGCTCGACCTGGGTGGCACACATGATCCCCCACTTCAGCGTGGCCAGCACCTCCCACCAGCGGGCCGCCTCCGGATCGACGTCACGTCCGCTGGCATCGGCGTAGGCCGCCCACAGGGCTTCGCGCTCGCCCACACCGGCGACGGGTAGCGGCGAACCGAACCGCCACGCCCGGCAGCAGAGCCAGCCGAGATCCTCGAGGGGGTCGCCGAGGTGGGCGAGTTCCCAGTCGATGACGGCGGCCAGGCCGTCGCCGTCGACGATCAGATTGCCGAGCCGGAAGTCGCCGTGCACGAGCACCTCGGTGGGCGTCTCGGGGCGGTGCCGTTCGAGCCAGCGGAAGGCGAGCTCGAATGCCGGGCTGGCGATCCCCAACTCGTCGGCGACCTCCCGATAGCGGGCCAGTTGATCGTCTCGTTCGAGGTGCTGGGCGATGTCGTCGAGCGGGGTGGCGTGGATCCCGGCGAGGGCGCGACCCAGCTGGGCCGGCAGCGCATCGCGGGCGGCGGCGAACTCGTCGTCGCGCAGGATCCGTCGAGCGATCGTCTCGCCCGGCACGGCGCCCGACACGAACCAGCTCCGCCCCGGCCAACGGGGGCCGTCGAACCGGCCCGGTTCGATCGGAGGATGGACGGCGACCACGGGCGCCACCGGGGCGCCAGCCTCGCCGGCGGCCGCGATCACCGCCGCTTCGGTGGCCATGCCCTCGGGCCGGCGCAGCTCGCCCGGTTCGGCCTGGAGGATCAGGTCGACCCGCTCCCCCGCCTCGTCGATCCCCGACAGGGCCGTGGTGGCCCGGCTCGCGCCGCCGGTCAGCGGCGTCAGCCGATCGAGCTGCACCCCCACCCCGGCGGCATCGAGGGCGGCCTGCACGGCCGCCATCGGATCGGTGTTCCCCTCGTCCCCGTGTGTGGGGTCAGCAGACCTCTCTGACATATGGATAGGGGTTTACCGCAGCTCCGCCTCCGGGGTGAATTTCGAAGTGCAGATGCGGGATGCCGGCGGCGTTGCCGTCGTCGCCCACGTAGCCGATGACGGTGCCCGCAGCGACCCACCCCGACTGGCCGTAGCTGGAGAGATGCGTGCCGTAGTAGTAGTTGCCGTCGTCGCCGTTCAGGTGGAACGAGCGCCCGCCCACCCGGTTGGATCGATGGGTGACCGTGCCGCTCACCGGCGCCACGATCGGCACGCCGATGTTGGCCATCATGTCGACGCCCTTGTGGCGGCGTCCCCCGGAGCGGGGATAGCCCCAGGAGTCGATGAAGGAGTGGGCGCCGGCGACGGGACAATAGGTGAGCGTCGTGCCACCACCGCCACCGCTGAGGACCGGCGTGCCGCCCGACGACGTCGTCCCCGAGGTGGTGCCCGACGAGGTCGTGCCCCCGGCCGCAGCTCGCTCGGCGGCGGCGCGGCGGGCGGCCTCCTCACGCTGGCGGGCCTCCTCGGCCAGGCGTTCGGCCTCGAGCTCCTCGAGGCGAGCGAGCTCCGCGGTCAGCTCCTCGCGGGTGGCGACCAGCAGAGCGAACGCTGCCTCCGCGTTGGCCCGCTGCTCGACGAGCGCGCTGCGCAACACCTCGAGATCCTCGAAGATCACCCGGTAGTCCTCGAGGGCGTCGCCGTCGGCGCCGAGGGCCGCCTCGTTGAGGGTGCCGAGGCGGATCGCCTGGTTGAAGTCGTCGGACGCCAACACGCTGCGGCCGGCGTCGCCCTGGGAGGTGAAGTCGGCGATGGCGGCGGCGACGACGTCGCCCGACAGCGCCTCGGCCTCGGCCTCGGCGGC
>JBPEXC010000401.1:0-2089 GCA_052032035.1 Acidimicrobiales bacterium
CGCCCGAGCTGACCACGCTCGACGGGATCCCCTGCATCATCATCGACCGCTACGACCGAACCGGGGCCGCCCCCGGCGTCGAACGGGTCCATCAGGAGGACTTCGCCCAGGCGATGGGTCACGACGCCGTCGCCAACCGGGGGCGGGCCAAGTACGAGGCCTACGGCGGCCCCCCGCTGGCCGACCTCGCCGCCCTGCTCGACCGCCACGCCGCCGACCCGATCCCCGACCTCGAGCGGCTCGCCGCCGCCGTCACGTTCAACACGGCGATCGGCAACGCCGACGCCCACGCCAAGAACTACAGCCTGCTCCACCCCGAGCCGGGCACGGTCGCCCTGGCCCCCCTCTACGACACTGTGCCGACCCTGCTGTGGCCGAAGTTGCCCGATCGTTCGGCGCTGACCGTGAACGGCAGGGCCATCCTCACCCGGGTCACGCGGCGCGACCTGGTCGACGAAGCGGCCCGCTGGCTGCTCGGCCCGACGGCGTCGGCGCGGGTCGTCGCCGACACCCTCGAGCGTCTCGAGGCCGAACTCGATGACCCGGAGCCGAGCGAAGACGGCGAGGCCGTGGCGATGCTGATCCGCGAACGGCTCGACGCCCTCGCCGAGCCCTGACTCAGGCCAACACCCCGCCGTAGGGGACGCCGGTGAGGTGGTGCAGATCACGGTCGAAGGTCGTGAGATCGTCGACGCACAGCTCGTTGAGATGGGAGCGCCCACACGCCCGGGCCAGCACCGTCATCAGCTCCACCGACGCCTCGAAGAAGCGGGCGAGGCGCTTCGCTGCGTCGTCGACGACGAGCCGCTGGCGCAGGTCGGCCCGCTGGGTAGCGATCCCGAC
This sequence comes from Acidimicrobiales bacterium, assembly GCA_052032035.1. GTDB lineage: Bacteria > Actinomycetota > Acidimicrobiia > Acidimicrobiales > SZUA-35 > JAWSVN01. Next base: position 844 of record JBPEXC010000401.1, read on the forward strand.
CGGGCAGGCGTCGGAGTTGCACGCCCGCATCCCGAGACACCCGATCGCCTGCATCGCCGAGTTGGACACCGCCACGGCGTCGGCGCCGAGGGCGAGGGCCTTCACGAAGTCGGTGTGGGTCCGCAGCCCGCCGGTGATCACCAGCGTCACCGCCGACGCCTCGGGGCCGGCGGCGTCGAGGTGACGTCGGGCCCGGGCCAGGGCCGGCATCGTCGGCACCGAGATGTGGTCGCGGAACATCGCGGGCGCCGCACCGGTGCCGCCGCCCCGGCCGTCGAGGATCACGGAGTCGACGCCGATCTCGAGGGCGGCGTCGAGGTCGGCCTCGATGTGTTGGGCTGACAGCTTTGCGCCGATCGGGATGCCGCCCGACTCGCGCCGCACATCGGCGGCCAGGGCTCGGTAGTCGTCGAGCGTGACCAGATCGGTGAACGTCGCCGGCGACACCGCGGCGGTGCCCGGCTCGAGGTTGCGGACCTCGGCGATCTCGCCGACCACCTTCGAGCCCGGCAGGTGGCCACCGGTGCCGGTCTTCGCCCCCTGGCCGAACTTGAAGTGGAACCCCTGGACGTCGCGCACCCGCTCGACCGACCAACCGAAGCGACCCGATGCCAACTCGTAGAGGTAGCGACGGCTCTCGGCCTGCTCGGCCGGCAACATGCCGCCCTCGCCGCTGCAGATCGCGGTGCCGGCGGCGTCGGCGCCGCGGGCCAGCGCCACCTTGGCCTCCTTCGACAAGGCACCGAAGCTCATGTCCGACACGAAGATCGGGATGTCGAGCTCGAGCGGTCGCGCGGCACCGGGACCGATCGTCACCGCCGTGCCGACCGGGTCGTCGTCGAGCAGGGGCCGGCGGGCCAGTTGGGCGGTGACGAGTTGGACGTCGTCCCACGCCGGCAGGCGGTCGCGAGGCACCCCCATCGATGTCACCGGGCCGTGATGGCCGACGGCGTCGATCCCGCCGCCGGCCAGCGTGCGGATCAGTCCGACGTGGGGTTCCTCGGGCGCACCGTGGTGGTCCTGGAACGCCCCCTGGTAGGCGTCTCGGTCCCACGGTTGCGGATGCTCGGCCTCCCAGGCGGCGATCTCGTCGGCGTCGACCATCACGTCGCCGTCGTTCACCCAGGCCGTGAACCGTTCGAGACGCTCGCGGTTGTCGTAGGCGCTCACGCCGGTGGCGAAGCGGTAGTCCCAGCCGTGGAGGCCGCAGACGAGGTCGTCGCCGACGATCGAGCCGTCGGCGAGC
>JBPEXC010000402.1:0-5559 GCA_052032035.1 Acidimicrobiales bacterium
GTCGTCTTCACCCCGTCGGGGCTGGAGGGGCGCGTGGCCGAGGGCACCACGGTGCTCGAGGCCGCCCGCGGTCTCGGCGTCGACCTCGACACCGTCTGCGGGGGGCGCGGCATCTGTGGCCGCTGCCAGGTGCGACCGGGCGTCGGCGCGTTCCCGAAGTGGGGACTCGACGTCGCCGTCGACGCCCTCGGCGCCCCGGGCTCGCTCGAGACCGACTATCGCGGCAACCGACCCCTCGGCGAGGGCCAGCGCCTCGGCTGCGCGGCCGAGATCTGCGGCGACGTCGTGCTCGACGTGCCGCCCGAGAGCCAGATCCATCGTCAGGTGGTGCGCAAGGACGTCGCCCTCGACGGGCTCGTGCTCGACCCGCCGATCGAGCTCCGCTTCGTCGAGGTCGACCGAGCCAGCCTCGACGACGATCGGGCGGCGGACGAACGCCTGGCCGACGCCCTGGCCGACCAGTGGGACCTCGCCGAGGTCGGCGTGGAGACCAGCGTCGTGCCGCGCCTGCACGCCGCCCTCGAACCGCCGGCCGGCGACGACCGCCCCACCGTGGCGGTCACGGTCGCCCTCCGGCGCGGCGAACCCCACCCGGTGGCCGGCGACGTACCGTCGGTGGCCGGCGACGTACCGTCGGTGGCCGCCGCCTGGCCCGGGTTCGTCGACACCGCCTACGGCGTGGCGATCGACGTCGGGTCGACCACGATCGCCGGCCACCTGCTCGACCTCACGACCGGCGCCGTCGTCGCAACCGCCGGGCGGATGAACCCCCAGATCCGCTTCGGCGAGGACCTGATGAGCCGGGTCAGCTACGTGATGATGAACCCGGGTGGCGACGCCGAGCTCACCAGCGCCGTGCGCAGCGCCCTCGACGAGTTGATCACCGAACTCCTCGACGCCGCCGACATCGAGCGCGACCGCCTCCTCGAGCTCGTGCTCGTCGGCAACCCGGTCATGCACCACCTCCTGCTCGGCATCGACCCCACCCCCCTCGGCGCCGCGCCGTTCCAGCTCGCCACCCGCCAGGCCGTCGCCGTGCCCGCCACCGACCTCGACCTGCGACTCCCCCTCGCCCAGGCGTGGATCGGGCCGTGTATCGCCGGCCACGTCGGCGCCGACACCACCGCCGCCATCGTCGCCGAGGGCCCCCACCGCGGCGACGCCGTGCAGCTCCTGGTCGACGTGGGCACCAACGCCGAGATCGTGCTCGGCAACCGCCACGGCCTCCTCGCCGCCAGCTCACCGACCGGGCCGGCGTTCGAGGGCGCCCAACTCTCCTGCGGGGTGCGGGCCGCCGCCGGCGCCATCGAGCGGGTGCGGATCGACGACGCCACCCTCGAGCCTCGCTTCCGGGTGATCGGGATCGAGCCGTGGAGCGACGAGGAGGGCTTCGACGACGCCCTCGCCGCGCTCGGTACCGGGGTGATCGGCGTGTGCGGCTCGGGCATCATCGAGGTCCTCTCGGAGATGAGCCGGGTCGGCATCGTCGACCGAGCCGGCGTGATCCAGGGCGGCCTGGCCGAACGATCGCCCCGCATCGAGGCCGCCGGCCGCACCTTCGCCTACCGCCTCACCCCCGCCGCCGCGGCCGGCGCCCCCGACACCACCGCCCACCCCGGCTTGCGGGTCGAGCAGAACGACGTGCGCGCCATCCAGCTCGCGAAGGCGGCCCTCAAGGCCGGCATCGACCTGCTCCTGGAACGTGCCGGGATCGAGCAGGTCGACGAGGTCCGCCTCGCCGGCGCGTTCGGGGCCCACATCGACCCCGTCCACGCCGTCGCCATCGACCTGCTGCCGCCGGCGGCGACGATGAGCTCCCCCGGCAACTCCGCCGGGTCGGGGGCCGCCCGCCTCCTGCTGTCGTTGGCAGCCCGGGCCGAGATCGAGGCCCTCGTCCCCCACATCGTGAAGGTCGAGACGGCCACCGAGCCGCGCTTCCAGGACCTCTTCGTCGAGGCGATGGGCTTCCCCCTCGCCCCCGTAGGCTCGGACGCGGCGGCTTCCGGCCGACGCCGTCGGTCACGCCGGCGGGCGACGGGAACTTCCTGACGTCACCGGGCGTTCACCCCTGCGCAACCCTCATCCCCGTCATGTCCTCCCCCGCTTCTCCTGCAGCGAGCGCTGCCCCCACGCTCCGCCGGGCGATCGCCCCGGTGCCGACCGCTTCCGGCGGCCGACGCTGGTGCTCGTTCACCGAGCCGGAGACCACGCTCGTGGCCCACTCCCTCGACGAGGTCCGTTCGGTCGTGGCTGCGGCGGAACGAGCGGCGTCGAGCGGCCGTTGGGCCGTCGGGTACGTCGCCTACGACGCCGGTCCGGCGTTCGACCCGGCGATCGTCGTCCGCCGAACCGACCCCGCCGTGCCGCTGGCCGTCTTCGGCGTCTTCACCGATGCGGAGGACGACCCCGGCGACGACCCGGGCGAGTTCTCGTCGTCCGGGTGGGAGCCGACCGTCGAACGGGACGACTACGAGGCCGGCGTCCGCGCCATCAAGGAGCACATCGCGCGGGGCGTGACCTACCAGGTCAACCTGACCCAGCGACTCCGGGGACGGGTGGGCGGCGATCCCCTCGCCCTGTTCCGGTCACTCACCCGCTCCCAACAGGGCGACCACGCCGTCTTCCTCGACCTCGGCGACCTCGCGATCTGCTCGGCATCGCCCGAGCTGTTCTTCCGCGCCACTCCCCTCCCCGACGGCGGCCGACGACTCCTGAGCAAGCCGATGAAGGGGACCGCCGCCCGCAGCGGCTCCCCCCGGCTCGACGCCGAACGGCGTGACGGCCTGGCGGCGAGCGAGAAGGACCGGGCCGAGAACACGATGATCACCGACATGATGCGCAACGACTTCGGTCGGGTGGCTCGGGTCGGCAGCATCGAGGTGCCCGACCTCCACGTGGTGGAGTCCTATCCCACCGTCCACCAGATGATCTCGACGGTCACCGCCGCAACCGACGCGTCGCTCGTCGAGGTGTTCGACGCCTCGTTCCCGCCGGCGTCGATCACCGGCGCCCCGAAGGTGTCGACGAGCCGGATCATCAGCGACCTCGAGGCCGACGGCCGAGGCGTCTATTGCGGCGCCGCCGGCGTCATGGCGCCCGACGGCACGGCCGAGTTCAACGTCGCCATCCGCACCGTCACGATCGACCGCACCGACGGCGCTGCCAGCTACGGGGTCGGCGGCGGCATCGTGTGGGACTCCGACCCGTCGCTCGAGTGGTTCGAGACGCGCACCAAGACGACGGTGCTCGAGTCGGCGCCGGGCCCGTTCTCCCTGTTCGAGACGATGCGCTTCGACCCCGGTCTGGGCGTCGCCCTCCTGGACCGTCACCTCGACCGGCTCGCGGCGTCGGCCCGTCGGTTCGGGTTCGCCTACGACCCGGCTGCGGTGCAGGTGGTCCTCGCCCCCTACCTGGCGAGGCCCGAGCTCGGTGGCGCGGCCGAGACCACCCGGCTGCGACTGCAGCTCGCCCCCGACGGCGACCTGCGCCTCGACGTCCGGCCCCTCGTGCGGCCCTGGTGTTCGCTCGACGACGGCCAGACGGTCCCCGAGACCGTCGCCCTCGCCACCACCCCGGTGTCGTCCGACGACCTGTTCCTGCGCCACAAGACCACGCGCCGCAACGTGTATGCCGACGCCCTGGCCGACGCACCGCTCGGCACCAGCGACGTGGTGCTGTGGAACGAGCGGGGCGAGATCACCGAGACGACGATCGGCAACCTCGTCCTCGATCTCGACGGCGACCTGGTGACGCCGCCGGTGCGCTGCGGGCTGCTCCCGGGAACGATGCGCGCCGACCTGATCGCCCACGACAAGGTGGTGGAACGGGTGGTCACCCTCGCCGACCTCGATCGAGCGATCGGGGTGTTCCGCATCAACTCCGTGCGCGGCTGGACCCCGCTCGACGTCATCGGCGACGGCCAGACGACCAATACCAACCACTAGTTGGTTTTTCTCCGGTGCAGCTGAGTAGCCTGCGCCGATGACCACCGCCACCACGCCCGCGTTCGGCGCCGACGAGAAGCGGGCGCTCACCGCGGTCGCCGCGCAGTTCTGGATCAACGGCATGGTCTTCGCCTCGTTCGTCCCCCGCCTCCCGGAGGTCCGGGACCGCATCGGGGTCGATCTGGCCACGATCGGCGTGCTGCTCGCCATCGCCGCGGCCGGCGGCCTCGTCGGGTCGGCCCTCACCGGGCCGGCGATCGAGCGATTCGGCACCCGCCGGGTGATGATCGGCGGCGCGCTCCCGATCGTGGCGGCCCTGCCGTTGATCGGCTTCGCCACGGCGCCCGCCGTCTTCGTCATCGGCCTGGTCGTGCTCCAGATCTTCGACGTGTCGGTCGACGTCGCGATGAACATCCAGGGCTCCGAGCTGGCGAAGCGGCTCGCCCGCCCGATCATGAACCGACTCCACGGGGTCTGGAGCGTCGGCACGGTCGTCGGGTCGGTGGCCGCCACCCAGGTCGCACGCCTCGGTGTGCCGCTCACGACCCACCTGCTGGTCGTGTCCGCGGTCCTGCTCGCGACGATCCTGTACGTCGGCCCCCGACTGCTGCGCACCGACCCCGTCCCCGACCCGGCATCATCGGCGCCGACCACGGCTGCCCGCAGCCGCTGGGCCCGGCTCGGCAACCCCGCCCTCTGGCGCTTCGGGGTGATCGCCGGCGCCGCAATGATGCTCGAACTGATCACGAGCGACTGGGCGGCGTTCCGCCTCAAGGACGACTTCGGCCTGGCCGACGGCCCGGCCGGCTACGGCTTCGTCGCCTTCATGATCGGCATGGTCATCGGACGCCTCGGCGGCGACCATGTCCTCGAACGGATCGGCGCCCAGGCCCTGTTCACCGTCGCGGTCGTCATCTCCGCCGTCGGGCTGGCGACCGCCACCCTCGTGCCGACGACCTGGGACGCCGGGCCGGTGATCGCCGTCGGCGGCTACCTGGTGGCCGGCCTGGGGGTGTCGGTGATCTTCCCCCGGCTCTACGACGAGGCCGCCCAGTCCCCCGCCGGTCCCGCCGTGATGGGGGCCCTCACCGCCGGCCAGCGGATCACCCTGCTGATCGCTCCCATCGTGGTGGGCGGCCTCGCCGGCACCTCGCTCGCCGTCGGCTCCGCCCTCGCGATCGTCCTGGTGCCGAGCGGGCTGTTGCTGCTGGTGCTGGGCCGCCGGTCGGGCTAGTCCGACCCGGCCGCTGGCCCGGACGCCGACGGTCGACCAGACTCTCTGCCCGATGGGTCTTCGCCGGGCGGCCACCAGCGATCTCCGAGCCGCCACCGGCCGCGACCTCGTCGTCGTGCTCGCGCTCGGCGTGTGGCTCGTCTACCAGTGGGGGTTCGGCAACGACGCCCTCCTGCCCCCGATCGTCGCCAACGTGGCCGACGGTCTCGACGACGGAGCCACCCTCGGGCCCGGCGTCGCCGCCGTCGTCGGCGGCGCGGCGGCCGGCGCTGCGTTCTGGGCGGCCTGCATGGCCATCGACGGCATCGTGATGGCGATCGGCCTGCGACGGCTGCCCAACCTGGTCGGGGAGATCGGGCGACGCCTGCGCGCCCGTGGCTG
>JBPEXC010000403.1:0-11268 GCA_052032035.1 Acidimicrobiales bacterium
CGGGCCCACGTGCTCGGCGGCGACCTCGTCGCCGAACCCCTCCCCGAGGGCGGGTTCCGCGTCGCCGCCCGACTCCCCCTCCACCAACCGTCCTCTGCCGCCGGAGCCACACGCCGATGACCACCCGAAGCGTGCGCGTCGCCATCGTCGACGACGCCGAGATGATCCTGACCGGGTTCTCGTTGATCGTCGACCACGAGGACGACCTGCGGGTGGTCGGCACGGCGTCGAACGGTCGGGACGCGGTCGAGCTGTGCCGCCGTCAGCCCGTCGACGTGGTGTTGATGGACATCCGCATGCCGGTGATGGACGGGCTGGCGGCCACCGAGGCGGTGCTCGCCCTCCCCGACCCGCCCGCCGTGCTGATCCTCACCACCTTCGGCCTCGACGAGTACGTCCACACCGCGATCGCCGCCGGGGCGTCGGGATTCCTGCTCAAGGATGCCTCGGCCGACGACCTCGTCGCCGCCATCCGGGCCGTCGCGGCGGGCGACGCCGTGTTGTCGCCCGCCGTCACCCGGATCGTCGTCGAGCAGGCCCGACGCGGGACCGCGCCGGTGGCGGCCGGCGGGGCGTCGGTGCCCGGCATCGACGATCTGACCGAGCGCGAGCGCGAGGTGCTCGAGCAGCTCGCGCTCGGGAGGTCGAACGCCGAGATCGCCGAGGCGCTCTACCTGAGCGAGGCCACGGTGAAGACCCACCTCGGTCGGGTCCTGGCCAAGCTCGGGGTGCGGGATCGGGTGCAGGCGGTGATCTGCGCGTTCCGGGCCGGGATCGCCGACCTCGGCTGACGTCGCGCCTTTCCGGGCCCGAGCTGCCACAATCGGACGGTGCACGACGCCGACGCCGAGGCCCCTCGACGCCCCTGGTTCCAGCGGGGCACGTCGCCACCTCGCCCCCTGGTGATCGTGGCGATCGCCGTGTCGGTGATCTCGTTGGTGTCGGGCTGGATCGGCGACGCCTTCCTCGCCGGCCTCGTCGACCGCCATCCGGTGTGGTTGATGGTGCTCAACCCGCGGAACCGCAACCTGATCCTGGTCACCAACGAGGTCGACGCCGTCACCTACTACGTGGTCGGCTTCCTCCGTCTGGTGCTGTCCGACCCGGTCAACTACCTGCTCGGGTTCTGGTTCGGCGAACGCATGCTCGCCTGGGTCGAGCGCCGGTCACGGACCTACGGGCCGCTGGTGCGAGATGGCGAGAGCATGTTCCGCAAGTTCGCCGCGCCCTTCGTCTTCATCGCCCCCAACAACATCATCTGCATCCTGGCCGGAGCCACCGGGATGCGGGTGCCCGTATTCGCCGCCCTCAACGTGTCGGGCACGATCGTCCGCCTGATCGCAGTCCGCCAGCTCGGCGACACCTTCGAGTCGCCGATCTCCCGAGTCGTCGACTTCATCGCCGAGTACCGCGTGCCCGTCCTGATCGTGTCGATCCTCGCCGTCGCCTGGACCGTGTTCGGCGAGTTCCGCGGCGACAACTCCGAGTTGATGGCCCTGCGCGACCTCGCCGAGGACGAACTCCACGACGACGGCAACGGCGACGAACCCCTGGCCTCCTCGGACCCGAGCGACGCCGACTGACCCGTCCGCTCGACGGCGCCACCGCGCTCGGCCCCCCACATGCGGTTCATTGGCGACAACGAACCACTTCCCGTGGTTCATTGGTGACAACAAACCCCATACGGGCAGAACCCGCCACCAAACCACGCCACCGCTCACGGACAGCCACTGCCCCGGCCACACACTCCTCAGGCCCCCACATGCGGTTCATTGGCGACAACGAACCACCCCTCGTGGTTCATTGGCAACAACAAACCCCATACGGGCAGAACCCGCCACCAAACCGCGCCACCGCCCACCATTCGCACCACCGCCCCGGCCACACCCCTCAGGGCCCCCACGTGCGGTTCTTTGGCAACAACGAACCACTTCTCGTGGTTCGTTGGCAACAACAAACCCCATACGGGCAGAACCCACCACCGAACCGCCCGGCACCACCCCGCTGCCACCCCACGTGCGGTTCTCTGGCGACAACGAACCACCCCTCGTGGTTCATTGGTGACAACAAACCCCATACGGGCAGAACCCGCCACCGAACCCGGGCGGCGCGCGGAGGGCCCGCGCGCCCCAGGGAGGCGCAGCCGGGAGCCAGCGGGGCGGAGGATCAGCGCTGTCGGGGCTTGAGGACCTTGCCGAGCGAGCGGGTGACCGACCGCTTCACCGGATCGAGCATCGCCGGCGGCTCCTCGCGGCGGACGACCTGGTCGAGGGTGTCCTCCACCCCGTGCTCGACGGTCCGGGTCTTCGAGCGATGCACCGCCCGTGACACGCCGACGCCGGCGGTGGCCGCCACCGGCAACCCGAGCCAGACGAGCGGTCCGAACACGACGGTGCCGACGGCGAGCGCGGCCGCACCGCTGGCGGTCACCGCCGCCCCGGATGCGATCGCTCCCCGACGGGTGTCGGTCACGTCGGCCGCCAATACCACGGCACCCTCGCCGCCCGACGGCGGCACGACCACGCCGACCACCTCGCGTCGCTGCGACAGCTCGCCGGTGCCCTGGGCCGAACGCACCGTCCGACCGATCCGGCCGGCGAGGTCCTTGCGCTTGAGGGCCACCACCGAGCCGTCGGCGCGGCGCCGTACCCGCAACCCGTGCCCGTACTCGAGCCATTCGATGAGCCGGTCCTCGGCATCCGCGTCGTCGACGGGGGTCGAGCGCCGGGACCAGATCAGCCCCGGGCCGACGATCCGGTCGAGGAGGCCGACCTCGTCGACGCCGCTCAACTCCTCCGCGATCGCGGCGGTGACGGCACCAGGCGGGATGGCGAGCTCGGCGGCCACCTCGTCGACCACCCGCCGCCACTCCCCCGGGTTGGCCACGTCGGTGGGCCGAAGCCGCTGATCGGCCAACTCGATCGCCTTGGCCAGCACGGCCTCGGTCACCGGACCCGTCTCGACCGGCACCAGCGGCGCCGACGACGGCGACTCGGCCGCAGCCACCTCGGCCGCGACCTCGGCGGCCAGCGCGGCGCCCGGCGGCGCCCACCCCTGCGCGGACGGTGGCAGCTCCTGCGCGGCGGTGCCGTCGCCGTCGTGGGAGTCGCTGCGCCGCGTCACACCCGCGTCCTCAGAGATCGAGCACACCGTCGAGGCCGACGGTGAGGCCGGGCGCATCGCCCACGCGCTTGGCGGCGAGCACCACCCCGGGCATGAACGACGAGCGGTCGTAGGAGTCGTGGCGCAACGACAGGGTCTGGCCGGTCGTGCCGAGGAGGATCTCCTGGTGGGCGACCATGCCACGCATCCGGACCGAGTGGACCGGGATGCCGGCGGGCCCGGTCGCGCCGCGGGCCCCCGGGATCGTCTCGTCGGCCGTGGGATCCGGCGCCCACGTGGCGGAGGCCTTCGCCATGCGCTCGGCGGTCGACACCGCGGTGCCGCTCGGCGCGTCGACCTTGCCGTCGTGGTGCAGCTCGATGATCTCGGCGGTGTCGAAGTAGGGGGCCGCCATCTCGGCGAACCGGATCATCAACACCGCACCGATCGCGAAGTTGGGGGCGATCAGGCAGTTGGATGAGGTGAACATCTGGGAGATGTCCTTGTGGTCCTCCTCGGTGAACCCCGAGGTGCCGACGACGGCGTGGATGCCGTTGGCGGCGCAGAACGCCAGGTTGCCGCGGGCGGCACCGATGTGGGTGAAGTCGATCGCCACCTCGACACCGGCGTCGACCATCGACTCGTTCATGCCGCCGACCTCGAACGACACCGGCCGCCCCGACGCGTTCGCACCGAGGTCGGGCACGACCTCGCCGATGTCGATCCCCGAGTAGCTGGGATCGACGGCGGCGACCAGGTCGAGGTCGGGATCGGCAGCCACGGCCTGGCACACCATCGTGCCCATCCGACCGCCTGCACCGAACACTCCGACCTTCACCGTCATGGGTCCGATGCTACGGCACCCGACCCCGACTCGGCAGGCCGCCGCCGGCGTTCACGCCGCCACGCCCCCGGACGCGCCGCTGCCCGGCCTCCGAAGGGACCGGGCAGCGGTGGAGTTGTCAACCGGCGGGGCTGACCTCAGCGGGCATCAGCCTCAGTTGCGGCCACGACCACGGCCGCGACCGCGACCACGTCCACGACCCCGGCCACGACCGCCACGGTCGTTGTCGGAGGGGATCTCGGCGCCCTCGGGACCGAGATCGCCGAAGTCGGCCATCACGTCGTCGTCGTCGAACGCCATCACCGGGGCGTCGGCGGCCGCCTCCTCGGAGTCGTCCGATCCGTTGGAGGAGTCGTCCGACGAACCGTTCGAACCGGCGCCGGCCTTGGGCTCGGGGGCGTCGCCGGCGAGACCGAGCGACACCTTGCCGTTGGGATCGATGTCCTCGACGATGACGTCGATCTCCTGGCCGAGGTCGAGCACGTCCTCCACCTTGTCGATGCGCTTACCGCCACCGATCTTGGAGATGTGGAGGAGGCCGTCACGGCCGGGGAGGATGTTGACGAACGCACCGAACTTGGTGATGTTGACGACGCGACCCTTGTAGGTCTCGCCGACGTCCGCGGTCGGCGGATCGAGGATGAGGCGGATCTGGCGCTCGGCCTCGTCGACGATGTCCTTCTCGGTGGCGGAGATCGACACGATGCCGACCACGCCGTCGTCGTCGACGCTGATGTCGGCGCCGGTCTCGGCCTGGATGGCGTTGATGACCTTGCCCTTCGGGCCGATCACCTCGCCGATCTTGTCGACCGGGATCTCGAAGCTGATGATCTTCGGGGCGCCGTCGCGCACGTCGTCGCGCGGGGCGGCGATGGCACCGGCCATCACCTCGAGGATCTGCAGTCGAGCGTCCTTGGCCTGGTTGAGGGCGGCGGCGAGCACGTCGGCGGGGATGCCGTCGATCTTGGTGTCGAGCTGCAGGGCCGTCACGAAGTCGGACGTACCGGCGACCTTGAAGTCCATGTCGCCGAAGGCGTCCTCGGCACCGAGGATGTCGGTGAGGGTGGTGTACTTGCCCTCGGCGTAGACGAGGCCCATGGCGATACCGGCGACGGGCGCCTTGATCGGCACACCGGCGTCCATCAGCGACAGGGTCGAGCCACAGACCGACGCCATCGAGGTCGAGCCGTTGGAGCTGAGCACCTCGGACACGAGGCGCAGGGTGTAGGGCCAGTCCTCGAGCGAGGGAATGACCGGGAGGAGGGCACGCTCGGCGAGGAGGCCGTGGCCGATCTCACGACGCTTCGGGCCTCGCATGAAGCCGGTCTCGCCGGTGGAGAAGGGCGGGAAGTTGTAGTGGTGCATGTAGCGCTTGCGATCGGTCGGGTCGATCCCGTCGATCATCTGGTCCATGCGCTTCATGCCGAGCGTGGTGACGTTGAGGACCTGGGTCTCGCCACGCTGGAACAGGCCCGAGCCGTGGACGAGGGGGACCACGCCGACCTCGCTCGAGAGGGGACGCAGGTCGGCGGTGCCACGACCGTCGATGCGGGCGCCCTCGTTCACGATGCGGCTGCGCACGACGGCCTTGCTCATCGAGCGGAAGGCGGCCTTGAGCTGCTTCTCCTCACCGGCCTCGTCGCCGAGCTGCTCGGTGACGGCGGCGACGACCTCGTCGCGCAGGGCGCTCTCGGCGTCCTGACGCTCCGACTTGTCGGCGATCGACATGACCTCGATCATCTTCGCCTCGCCGGCGGCCTTGATCGCCTCGTACTGGGCGTCGGTGTAGTCGATCATCGACGGGTAGGACATCGGCTCGCGGCGGCCGCCGATGGCCTCGACGAGCTGGTTCTGCAGCGCGATCGCTTCCTTGATGTACTGCTCGGCCTCGGTGAGGCCCTGGGCCAGGGCCGCCTCGTCGACCTTGGGGGCGCCGTTCTCGTAGTAGTCCCACGACTTCTCGGTGCCGCCGGCCTCGACCATCATCACGGCCACGCCACCGTCGTCGAGCTGACGACCGGCCACGACGACCTCGAAGGTCGACTCGTCGCCCTCTTGGTAGGTGGGGTGGGGCAGCCATTCACCGTCGACGGTGTAGGCGAGGCGCACGGCGCCGATCGGGCCGTTGAAGGGGACGTCGGAGACCATGAGCGCGGCGGAGGCGGCGTTGATGGCGAGGACGTCGTGGGGGTTCTTCTGGTCGGCCGAGAGGACGGTGACCACGATGTGGGTCTCGTTGCGGTAATCGTCGGGGAACGACGGGCGCAGCGGACGGTCGATCAGGCGACAGGTGAGGGTGGCGGCGTCGGACGCCTTGCCCTCACGGCGGAAGAACGAGCCGGGGATCTTGCCCGCCGCGTACGAACGCTCTTCGACGTCGACGGTGAGCGGGAAGAAGTCGATGCCGTCACGCACGTGCTTGGCGCCGGTGGCGGCGACGAGCACGGTGGTGTCGCCGAGCCGGGCCTGGACGGAACCAGAAGCGAGACCGGCGAGTTTGCCGGTCTCGAGCACGAGCTCGGGTCCGTCACCACCAGTGATGGTGCCGGAAACGGAGATGGCGTCAGCCATGGGGATCTCCTTGATCAAGTTGTCTGCCACGGCGACGTTCGCCGAGGCGGTGTGGCAGACCAGATCCCAGATTTCAGTCACCCACGGGAGCCCGTGGCCGGCGCTGCGAGGCCGGGGAGACGGGGGTGGGGGATTGGAAACTGGCAGCTGATCTGCGGCCAATGACGCCCGAACCTTTCGGACGCTGTGTGAAGGGTACTGCCCCTGTCGGCCGAACCGGCGGAACCTGAAGGATCTGCTTGCCGCAACAGCTCTGGATCAGAGCGTGCTTCCGGCCCGGATCACGGGGCGCCCGTCGTCGCCGAGACGGTCGTCGCTCAGCCCGCCGAGGGTGACGTCGTTCGGCACCCCGAGGAGCGCAGCGATCTCGTCGGCCTTGCGAACGAGACGACGCGCCGTCCAGGGATTGGGCGAGATCGACGCCTGTGCTCCGACGACACGCCCACGTTGGTCGCAAATGCCGATGAGGGGGCGATCGGTGAACACGGATCGAGCTCGGTGACGGTCGAGCGTGAGACACGCGATTGACGACGCCGGGATCCGGTGGGTTCGACCCAGGTTCCGGACAACGACCTGCTCATCGTCGGCCCGAAGCCCGATCGCCAGTGAACGGAGCCCGTACAAAAGGAGCAGGAGAACGAGGGGAACGAAGAGCCACAGGCCCCAGCCCTGCACGAACCCGGCATCGGAGAGCATCCGGTAGATCAGCCCGACAGCGAAGCCGATCCCGAACACGGCACGCGACAGCGACTGCAGCGGCGACCAGATGCGGACCACCCCATCGGAGGGCCCGACAGCCGAGCGCACCTCCGCGATCTGCCCTCCCCAGCGGTCGGGTTCGAGCCGCGGAAGCTGTGCCGACGCCGCGAGACGTTCGGCGAACTCGGAGGCAACCGGTCGGCCCTCGACCTCCCCGATCACGACCGAGCGCCGCTGCGAGGTCCAGATGCCGGCGCGACCGAGCATCGGCAGGACCACCGTCGATGAGCCGGCGACGACGACGATCCGTCCCTGTCGCACGGCGATCGAGTCAATGTCGGCGACCCGGAGCACCATCGGCGGGGTCTCGGCTCCGGCGACGATCTGCTCGGCGACCATGCGGGCTTCGTTCCTGCCTCCCAGCATCTTGGAGACCCGGAGCGTCTCGCCATCGAGGAGGGCGACGTACTCGCGGACACCTTGCCCCATCACCGCGAGCACGTCGTCCAACTCGCTGTTCGCCGCAAGGTTCACAGGATCAGTGTCGGCCAACGGCCTGCCAAGCTGAGACCGCCCCGGGACGCGACGAAGGCCGCCTCGAGGAGGCGGCCTTCGTTCGAGAACTCTGCGAGAGCTGGATCAGCGACGCAGACCGAGCTCTGCGATCAGGGCGCGGTAGCGCTCGACGTCGACGCCGGCGAGGTAGTCGAGGTAGCGACGACGACGACCGACCAGCATGAGCAGACCACGACGGGAGTGGTGATCCTTCTTGTGGGTCTTGAGGTGCTCGGTCAGGTGGTTGATGCGGTCCGTGAGGAGCGCGATCTGCACCTCGGGGGAACCGGTGTCGCCCTCGCTGCGGGCGTGCTTGGCGATCGTGTCGGCCTTGGGGGGCAGGTTGGCTCCAACCTTCTGGCTCATGGGGTTCTCCCTTTTCGTCGTGGGGCTCCGGCGATCTGCCGGAGGGTGGGACCTCGGGCCCGGCCACACCGAGGGGACGAGTCCGCTCGGCACAGCGGCGCAATACGGTAGCGGCGTTCCGCCCCCGCTCCACCGAGCTCGACCCCGAGAGACCTGCCCATGCTCCGTCCCTGGACCACCGCCGATCGCCGCACCGTCTTCCAGCCCGCCGGGGGCAGGTGGATGACGGTCGAGGAGCACACGGTCGAGCTCCCGTCGGGCGAGACGATCGACGACTGGTTGTGGGTGATCACCCCCGACTTCGTCAACGTCGTCGTCGAGACGATCGGCGGCGAGTACGTGTGCTTCCGGCAGACGAAGTACGCGGTCGAGGGCACGACGATGGCGATCGTCGGTGGCTACATCGACCCCGGCGAGGATCCGCTCACCGCCGCCAAGCGGGAGGTGGCCGAGGAGACCGGCTACCGGGCACCCGAGTGGACGTCGCTCGGCGCCTACGCCGTCGACGGCAACCGCGGCAACGGCACCGCGCACCTGTTCCTCGCCCGAGGCGCCGTGCCCGCCGGTGACGCGGATGTTCCTGGTGCCGAGGTCGCGGAGGTCGCCGAGTCGGACGACCTCGAGGATCAGGAGCTCCTGCTCCTCACCCGCGACGAGGTGCGAGAGGCGCTGCTCGCCGGCGAGTTCAAGGTCGCGCCGTGGGCCGCCGCCGTGGCGATGGCCCTCGTCGCTGACTGACCGCACCGACCGACCGGCCCGGCGCCCGCATCTCGTTGCGCTCAGTCCCACATGTGGGACTGAGCGTCGCCAGAGTCGGCGCGTCGGCGGCGGGGCGGTTCAGGCCCGGGGCAGGGGCTCGGCGGCGAGGGCGACGCCGAGGTCGTCGAGGAGTCGGTCGTCGGCCGACTCGCCGGGGTTGGCGGTGGTGAGCAGGCGGTCGCCGAGGAAGATCGAGTTGGCGCCGGCCAGGAAACACAGCGCGTGGAGTTCGTCGCTCATCCCGTTGCGACCGGCCGACAAGCGCACCACCGAGCGCGGCATCGTGATCCGTGCCGCCGCGATCGTGCGCACCAGTTCGAGGCCGGGCAGGTCGGGGGCATCGGCCAGCGGGGTGCCGGGCACCCGCACCAGCAGGTTGATCGGCACGCTCTCGGGGTGGGGGTCGAGCACGGCGAGCTCACGCAGGAGCCCGGCCCGGTCGCGTCGGGTCTCCCCCATCCCGACGATGCCGCCGGTGCACAGGCTCAGACCCGCGTCGCGACAGTGTTCGAGGGTCTCGAGCCGGTCGTCGTAGGTGCGGGTCGTGATGATCTCGCCGTAGTACTCGGGCGAGGTGTCGAGGTTGTGGTTGTAGAAGTCGAGGCCGGCGTCGGCCAGGCGCTGGGCCTGGGCGCCCTCGAGCATCCCGAGGGTCACGCACGTCTCGAGGCCGAGATCGGCGACCGCTCGCACGGCGTCGCTCACCTTGTCGACCTGTCGATCGGTGGGCGAACGCCACGCCGCCCCCATGCAGAACCGGGTGGCGCCCTCGGCCTTGGCCTGGCGGGCCTCGGCCACGATCGCCTCGGTGTCGACGAGCTTCTCGATCGTGAGGGTCGTCTCGAAGTGGGTCGACTGGGGGCAGTAGGCGCAGTCCTCGGGGCAGGCACCGGTCTTGATCGACATCAGCTTCGCCCCCTCGACCACGCCGGGCTCGAAGTGGGCCCGGGTCGCCACCTGGGCCTCCCACAGCAGGTCGTGCAGGGGCCGAGCGAGCAGGGCGTCGATCTCGTCGACCGTCCAGTCGTGCCGCAGCGGTACGCCGGAGGGCAGAGCCGTGTCAGAGGGCAGAGCCGTGTCAGAGGGCAGAGCCGCGTCGGGGGACACTGCAGGAGCGTCGGCAGGGGCAGGGGTGTGGGGGGTCACGACGACGTGTGTAGCAGTGGCGATCCGGGCGGGACCAGGGCGCACACCGGTGGCAAGCGTCACGCAACCAAACCCTCGTCGTCGAGGTCTGGCGGGCCCGGGACCTCGCTCGACCATCCCGCTCTCGCCGTCCGGGCTGTGCTCAACTATCCGGCGTGTTGGACCTGATCGACGACGACGAATGGCTCGAGCTGGGCATGCAGCTCTCGGGTGCCCTCCGTCGTCTGCCGGCCGGCAGCCGGGTGGTCGAGGCCGTGCAGGTGCCGGTGTTCCAGCTGGCGATCAGTGCGACCGGCATGCCGATGCCCGAGGTGGTCACGCGCCCGTTCCTGTCGGGGTCGAATCGGGCGACCGACGTCGCCCGCGACGCCGTGCGGCTCGCCACCGCCGAGCACCTGCTGACCCCCTCGTCCGACGCCCTCGCCGTGTCGCTCACCCAATCGGTCGACGGCGAGATCTTCGCCGTCGCCGTGGTCGGCCTCCCCAACGAGCGGGCGTCCTACCAGCTCTTCGAGCTGCCGCGGGGCGGTCACTCGATCGACGTCGGCGAACACGCCCTGGGCCTCCTCGAGGGTTGGGCGATCGTGCACCACGAACGCCGCCGCGCTGCCTAGTCGAAACCGCCTCGTCGAAACCGCCTCGTCGAGACCCGCCCGACCGGCGGCCCGGTCGTCAGACCACGCGCCGTCCCTGGACCCAGACGCCCTCGACGTCGGTGGCTCGCGCCAGGCGCACGAGCTTCTCGGCCCGTCGATCGTCGTCGTCGACCTCGGGCCACGACCCGAAGCGGTCCGACCGGAGCGCCACGGCGTCGAAGCGTCGACCCGGCGACACCAACCCGATCGGTTCGCCGAGCACGTCGGCCCCGCCGAGCGTGGCCAGCCACAGGGCGGTGGCCGCGTCGACCGCGGCGTCGGGCCGGGGCCGCTCCCCCGCCGGCACCTCGATGTCGACCCCGTCGCGCAGCATCCGCGACGACGTGACGGTGGCCGCCGCGTTCTCCAGCAACGAGGCGCTGGGCCCGCCCGCGATGTCGGTGCCCAGGCCCACCTTCACGCCGGCATCGAGGGCGCGCCGCAGCGGGAAGACCCCGTTGCCGAAGTAGGCGTTGGACAGGGGACAGTGGGCCACGCCGGCGCCCCGGGCCACGAGCAGCGCCCGGTCGGCGTCGTCGAGGTGGACGCTGTGGGCGAGCACGGTACCCGGTGCGAGCAGGCCGAACCCGT
>JBPEXC010000404.1:0-8283 GCA_052032035.1 Acidimicrobiales bacterium
GGAGGTGGCTGCTCTACGCCGACAACAACAGCACGTCGACCAACGAGCGGGCGACCTACTCGCTTCGCCTCGACCCCGTCGCCGCGTCGGGCACGGTGTGCACCCGGATCGGATCCTCGGCCAACGCCGATTGCCCCAACATCTCCGGTGTCGACTGGCTCACGGTCTACAGCCACTTCACGATGTTCGACGGTGCCTCCGGGAGCGGCCTGCTCTACCTCGGCGAGGTGGAGGAGCGACACGCCGGCAAGCTGCTGCAGATCCGCATGTTCGATCCCGCCGACGGCATCGATGTCGTGCGGATCATCATGCCCGACGGCACCCCGGCCGACACGACCTGGCGCACGATCGACGTGTCGGAGTTCGGCTACACGGGCTTCGGGTCCGACATCGGCGGCGCGGCCGGCATCACCCAGACCTGCGGTGGCGTGCCCTGCATCTCCCAGATCGGGTCCGCGACCGATCAGGGCACCGGCTACAGCTTCCAGGACCGGACGATCCTCATCGAGATCGAGATCCCCAACGACTACGAGTGCGTCGACAACGGCGTCGACCCGCTCGACTGCTGGTGGGAGGTCGAGTACCTCGATGCTGCACCGGCCGACACCAACGAGACGACCACCTGGGGCATGCGGGTGATCGGCGACCCCGTGCGACTGATCGAGTAGCCCGGGCGGCAACGCAGGCAGTGGCCGGCCCGGCCGTATCCTGGCCGGGTGTCCAACTTCGTCGACGAATGCAACCTGTGCACCCGAGCCGGCGACGGCGGCGCGGGCTGTGTGTCGATGCGGCGAGAGGCCCACGTGCCCAAGGGTGGACCCGACGGTGGCGACGGCGGCGACGGCGGCTCGGTGTGGCTCGTCGCCGACCCCCAGATCGCGTCCCTGCTCGCCTTCCGTGACCACCCCCACCGGATCGCGCCGAACGGCACCCACGGGCAGGGCAAGAAGCAGCACGGCAAGGGCGGCAGCGACCTCGAGGTTCGGGTCCCGGTCGGGACCGTCATCACCGACCACGGCACCGGCGAACTGCTCGCCGACCTGAACGCGGCCGGCGCCCGCTGGCAGGCGGCCCGGGGCGGCCAGGGCGGGCGGGGCAACGCCCGCTTCCTGTCCAACACCCGACGGGCGCCGTCGTTCGCCGAACAGGGGGAGCGGGGCGAGGAGATCTGGTACCGCCTCGAGCTCCGGCTGATGGCCGATGTCGCCCTCGTCGGGTTCCCCAACGCCGGCAAGAGCACCCTCATCAGCGTGATCAGTCGGGCCAAGCCCAAGATCGCCGACTACCCCTTCACCACCCTCGAACCCAACCTCGGGGTCGTGCGGCTCGACGACGAGAACGAGTTCGTCGTCGCCGACATCCCCGGCCTGATCGAGGGCGCCGCCGACGGCCACGGCCTCGGCCACCAGTTCCTCCGCCACATCGAGCGGGCCCGCGTCCTCGTCTACCTGCTCGACCTGTCGAGCGTCGACGGCGAGCCGCCGCTCGAACAGCTCCGCGTGCTCCGCAACGAGGTCGGTTCCTACCAGCCCGACCTCCTCGATCGGCCGTCGCTGGTCGTCGGGTCCAAGGCCGACGTGCTGAGCCCGGAGGACTGGGGCATCGGCGACGAGCTCGATCACGTGATCTCCTCGGTCGACCGCACCGGACTCCAGCCGATGCTGTGGGACCTGGCGCGGATGGTGAAGGAGAGCCGGGCCACCGAGGACGAGTTCGACGGGTTCACCATCCACCGGCCCGAGGCGCTCGGCGTCGAGATCGTGCGGGAGGACGACGGCGCCTACCGCGTGCTCGGCCGCCAGGCCGAACGGGCGGTCGCCCTGTCCGACATGACCGACCCCGTGGCGCTCGACTACGCCCGGGCGCGACTCGAGGGAGCCGGCGTCGACAAGGCGCTCAAGAAGGCCGGCCTCGTCGACGGCGACATCGTGCGGATCGCCGACTTCGAGTTCGAGTACGAGGTCGACTGATGAACGACGGCACCGAACGCCCGGGCACCGACGCGCATCGGGGCACGGCTCGGGCCGAGCGGCCGACCACCGTCGTGGTCAAGGTCGGCTCGTCGTCGGTCACCCTGCCCGACGGCGGCGTCGACCTGTCCGCCGTGCTCAAGCTGTGCGGTGACGTCGCCGCCACCCGAGCCGCCGGCCACCGGGTGATCGTCGTGTCGAGTGGTGCGATCGCCACCGGCCTCCCGGCCCTCGGGTTCGACGCCGGGGCGGGTCGACCGCGCGACGAGGCCGTGCTGCGGGCGGCGTCGGCCGTCGGGCAGACCTCGTTGATGCGAGCGTTCGAGGCCGCCCTCGAGGCCGAGGGGTACGTCACCGGGCAGGTGCTGCTGGCGCCGACCGACTTCTGGATCCGTCGGCGCTACCTCAAGAGCCGGGGCACCCTCGAGACCCTGCTCGAGCTCGGCGTCGTGCCGATCGTCAACGAGAACGACGCCATCGCCGATGACGAGATCCGCTTCGGCGACAACGACCGGCTCGCCGCCCTCGTCGCCCATCAGATGCGGGCCGACAAGCTCGTCCTGCTCACCGACACCGCCGGCCTGTTCACCGCCGACCCGCGGGTCGACAGCTCCGCCTCGCTGATCCAGGAGATCCTCACGATCGACGCCGAACTCGAGGCCGTCGCCACCGAGTCGACCTCCGCGGTCAGCCGCGGCGGGATGGCCTCCAAGCTGGCGGCCGCCAAGATCGCGACCTGGAGCGGGGTGGAAGCCGTGATCGCCGCCGCCGACCGGCCCGGGGTCCTGCGCGACGCCGTCGCCGGCGTCGAGGGCGTCGGCACGATCTTCCGGGCCCGCCCCGGCCGGCTCGCCGCCCGCAAGTTGTGGATCGCCTTCGCCATCGGCGCGTCGGGCCGGATCACCGTCGACGCCGGCGCCCGCCGAGCGCTGTGCGACCAGCAGCGATCGCTGTTGCCCGCCGGCGTCGTCGCCCACGCGGGGAGCTTCCGACGCGACGACGCCGTCGAGATCTGCGATCCCGACGGCGTCGTGTTCGCCAAGGGGCAGGTGCGGTGGTCGAGCGACGACCTCGCCGGTCACGCCGGCCGGCGCACCGCCGACCTGCCGGCCGACCTCCCCGATGTCGTCGTCCACCGCGACGACCTTGTCGTCCTCCCCTGAAGGGGAGGTGTCGTCCTCCCCTGAAGGGGAGTGTCGTCCTCCCTGAAGGGGAGCTGGTTCAGGCGGTCTCGCCCTCGACCTCGGCGGCCTGGGCGGCTTCGGCGGCCGGGGCGCTGGTGCCGGAGTCGATGCCGAGCTGGGAGCGCAGCTCGTTGAGCCGGCTCTGCGCCTCGACGTTGATCGACGCCTGCTCGACCTCGAGCATGCGGGCCTCGACCGAGTCGGCCGACAGCTCGGCGGCACCCTTGGCCTTGGCGTAGCGCCCCTCGACCTTGGCCCGGACCTCCTCGAAGGTCGGCGTGTCGTCGCCGACCGTCTCGGTGAGGCTCGTCATCGCCTTGTTGAGCTGCTCCTGCATCTTCGCCTGGTCGAGCTGGCTCAGCAGCTTCTGGCGCTCGGCCAGCTTGGCCTGCAGGGCCTGGGAGTTCTGGTTGACCGCAGCCTTGGCCTGATCGGCGGCCTGCGACGCCTGGAGGTGGAGCGACTTGAGGTCCTCCACCTCACGCTCGAGCGTGATCATCTTGTTGGCGAACGACTCCGCCGCCTGGGTGAACTTCGACATCTCGTCGGCATCGCCCTTCTTCTGGGCGTCGTCGGCCATCACCACCGCCTGGCGGGCGTTGTTGGCGACCTTCTCGTACTCCTCCATCGTGCGGTTGAGCCGGATCTCGGTCTGCTTCTGGTTGGCGATGACGTTCGCCGCCTGCTCCTTGAGGCGGCGGTGCTGATCCTGGGCCTCCATGATCGCCTGCTCGAGCTGGACCTTGGGATCGGCCCGCTCGTTGAAGCTGCCGGTCAACTTCGCCGTCGTGTACTTCCACCAGCGCTTGAAGAGTTTGAACATGGAGCCGAGCGTACTCTTTGGCCCGCGCGGTCGCCGGGCACGCTCGGGCGATCAGCGCCTGCCGGGGCGGATGCCGACGAACCACAGGGCCGCCATGTAGACGGCGGCGACGGTTGCGCCGAGCACGACGACGTCGACGATCGCCGGCAGCCCGAGCGACGACACCGCCGCGCCGGCCACCAGCGCCCCGGCGCCGGCCGACGCCACCGGCACCCCGAGCCCGGTGGCCACCGATTCGCCCAGCCGTCGTTGCACCGCGCGGCGGAGCAGCCACCACTCGGTCCACGACGCCACCGCCGAGCCGATGCCGAGGCCGACGGCGCCGAAGTGGACGAACGGGGTGCCCGTCGGTTCGCCGGTGGTGTCGGCGAAGAACGACTCGCGCTCGGGCAAGGGAGCGACGACCGCCGAGGTCGGGAACTCGCCGACCTGCCAGGTGCCCCACGGGCCCTCGGTCACCGGGAGCGCCAACGCCGCCGACGCGCCGGCGAGGAGCTCCTCGTCGCTCGCCTCGGCCAACTCGTCGACGGTGCGCATCCGGTCGAGCGAGCCGACGGCCAGATGATCGAGCTGGAACATGGCGACCACACCGACGACGGCGCCGACGACGAGCCGCACTGCGGCGATCCGAGCGGGGGTGCGAGCGTCGCGCAGCGCGTAGAGGGCGTTCTGGCTCACCCGCGCCACCATCGTCGCCGGTAACCCGACCGCGAAGGCCGCCAGGGTGGCGGCGGCGACGGTGGTGTTGGCGGCGTCGAAGGAGGTGAGCGGATCGTCGCCGCCGATCAGCCGGCCGAGGTCCTCGTAGAGGAACCCGATCACCACGCTGCCGCCACCGATCGCCCCCGCCGTGATCAGCCCCGCCGGCAGCAGCACCCGGCGCTGCGCCGCTCGGAGCCGGGCCGCCACCGCCTCGACGCCGCCGGTCGACCGGCTCATCTCGGTCAGTTCCGACACCGCCACGCTGAACCCGAACACCGCGATCGCCAGGAGGTGCAAGGGCATGACGAGGGTGATCGTGGCCAGGGCCCCGACCGTGAGGAGGCCGACCAGCGCGAGGTCGACGTAGCTCGCGAGCTGCACGATGCCGCGTCCACTGACCGCCGGAGCGAACTGTCGCAGCGCCTCGCGCAGGTGTGGGCCTCGGGCGAAGCTCGGCACCGGGATGTCGCCTTCGGCTCGCAGGAGCGTCGGCAGCTGCACCACCAGTTGGCCGACGCTGCCGACGACCATGGCGATCGCGGCCCAACGCGCCACCTGGTCGGGGGCGGCGTCGACGGTGAGGGCGACCAGCAGCGCCACGATCTGGGCCGCCGACCACACGACCGGCGCGCTGTAGGCGACGAAGTAGCGGCGGTGGGCGTTGAGCACCCCGAGACAGAGAGCGGACAGGACGAGCAGGCCGGTGCCGAGGGCCGTGATGCGGGTGAGGGTGATGGCCAGCTCGTAGCGGTCGCCACTCCAGCCGCCGAGCGTCGTGAGCCACACCAGGGGGCGGGCTGCGAGGACGATCAACGCGACGAGAGCGACGACGGTGGCCGACAGGAGGCCGAGGGCCTGGCGGGTGAGGGTGCGGGCCTCGGGCAGCCGGTGTTCCTCGAGCAGGCGGGCGTAGACCGGGACGAACGACGCCGAGATCGATCCCTCGCCGAGCAGGTTCTGCAACAGGTTCGGGATCCGCATGGCAGCCCGGAACGCGTCGGTCGCCGGGCCGGCGCCGAGGGCGGCGGTGATGACGACCTCGCGCACGAGCCCGACGGCCCGGCTGGCGAAGATGCCGGCCGCGACCCGTTGGGATCCGCTCACTCGTCGTCGGGGGTGGGCACCCCGGCGACGTCGGCTGCCACCAGCGTCGACAGGTCGGCGTCGGAGGGGTCGGGGATCTCGACGAGGCGGGTCGCATGGCGGGCCACGGCCGCCTCGAACAGGTTGCGGGCCAGCCGCCCGTTCCCGAAGCCGGGGCCCCGCTCGTTGGCGGCGAACCAGGTGTGGGCGGCCGCGGTCGCCTCGTCGTCGAGGAGGTAGCCGTTCTTGTCGGCGATCAGCCCGAGGATGGCGAGCAGATCGTCGTCGGTGTAGTCGGGGAAGTGGATCGTCTTCGGGAACCGACTGGAGAACCCCGGGTTGGCGGCGACCAGCTCGGCCATCTCCTTCGGGTAGCCGGCGAGGATCACCACCATCGAGTCGCGCCGGTCCTCGACGTTCTTCACGATCGCGTCGATCGCCTCGCGGCCGAAGTCCTTCTCGCCGCCCCGCATCAGCGAGTAGGCCTCGTCGATCAGCAGGACGCCGCCGTCGGCCTCGGTGAACACCTCGGCCACCTTGGTGGCGGTCTGGCCGACGAAGCCGGCGACCAGACCCGAGCGGTCGACCTCGGTGAGGTGGCCGCGCTCGACCACGTCGAGGCTGCGATAGAGGCGAGCGAGGAGGCGGGCCACCGTCGTCTTGCCGGTGCCGGGATTGCCGCTGAACACCAGGTGCTTGGTCGACTCGATCACCGGCATGTCGCGCTCGGCTCGCAGGCGCTGCACCCGCAACAGGGCGGTGAGGAGGCGGACCTCGGTCTTCACCGCGTCGAGTCCGATCAGACCGTCGAGCTCGGCGAGGAGGTCGTCGACGTCCTCGGGCGGGGGCAGTGGCTCGGGCTCGGCAACCTCTTCGACGGCCTCGGCGGTGGCCGTCCGGGCCCCGGTGCCCGGCTCGGCGCCGGGGCCGCCGGTGGGGGCCGGGCCACCCTCGTCGCCGAGTCGCGGCCGGGCCGAGAGCCGGTCGAGCAGCGTCCGCTGGAGCCGCACGATCGCCCGGAGCTCGAGCTCGGACGGGAACCGATCGAGCGACGCCGTGGTGTGGGCCAGCGACATCGCGGCGTCGTAGTAGCGGCGGGCGAGGTCGGTGCCCTTGCGGGCATCGACCGAACACAGCAGCTCGAACAGGTCGCTCGGTTCGTCGAGCAGGTGCCCCCAGCTCGTGATCAGGTCGGTGTTGCGCAGGTCGGCCGGCATCGCCCCGCCTGGCAGCAGGTCGTGATGGGCGAAGGCGGCGAGGAGGGCCCACAGCTCGTCGTCGCTGTGGCGGTCGTCGGCGTCGATCACCGCGCAGCTGAGATGGAACGCCTCCACCAGGGCGTCGCGCTCGAACTTCGCGTCGTCGACCGACGTGCCGGCGGCGGCCTCGCGCAGGGCGCCGCCCACGGCGGAGGAGAACGCTCCCGCGGCGTTGATGAGTCCTCGGTCCATGCGTCGCTCAGCCTACTGCCGGCGCAGCTCGCGGTCGGCGAGGCCGGTCGCATCCCGGCGGTGACACCCCGGCGGCGCGCCCGACGTGTGCCCAGGTGGGCGTTGTCGCTCGGCAATCAACTTGACCCGCTGGTCAAGGGGGCGGGTAGGTTGGCCGCATGACCAACCGTTTCGAGTCCGTCGACGCCGTCCGCACTGCGCTGGGTGAGGTCGACTACCTGGCCGACGACGCCATCGCCGGTATCGCCTACCTCGCCGATCGGCTGCAGAAGCCGGTGCTGATCGAAGGTCCGGCCGGAACGGGCAAGACCCAGCTCGCGAAGTCGATCGCCGAGATGACCGGCTCCCGGCTGATCCGCCTCCAGTGCTACGAGGGACTCGACGAGTCCAAGGCGCTCTACGAGTGGAACTACAAGAAGCAGCTCCTCCGCATCCAGACCCAGAAGAGCGACGACGCGGAGTGGACCGAGATCCAGGACGACATCTTCTCCGACGAGTTCCTGCTCACCAGGCCCCTCCTCGAGGCGATCCGGGCCGACGATCCGGTCGTGCTGCTGATCGACGAGGTCGACCGCGTGGAGGTGGAGACCGAGGCCCTGCTCCTCGAGATCCTGTCCGACTACCAGGTGTCGATCCCCGAGCTCGGCACGATCGAGGCCAAGCAGACTCCGCTGGTGTTCCTCACCTCCAACAACACCCGTGAGCTGTCCGAGGCCCTGAAGCGTCGCTGCCTCTTCCTCCACCTCGACTACCCGGAGATGGAGCGCGAGAAGGAGATCGTGCAGACCAAGGTGCCGGACATCTCCGAGAACCTCGCCGACCAGGTCGCTCGCATCGTCCGCTCGATCCGTCAGCTCGAGCTCAAGAAGGCCCCGTCGGTGTCGGAGACCCTCGACTGGGCCAAGACGCTGATCCTGCTGGGGATCGACCAGATCTCCGAGGACGACGCCAAGGAGACGGCCCACATCCTCCTCAAGTACCGCAGCGACATCGAGAAGGCGATCAAGGAGTTCTCGGCCAACTCGACCTCGCACTTCGCGGCGCAGACGCCGGCGAGCTGATGACCGACA
>JBPEXC010000405.1:0-6029 GCA_052032035.1 Acidimicrobiales bacterium
CGGTGCTCGCCTGGCGCTCCACGACAGCGGCGACGGCCACGACGCCGCGCCGAGCGAGGTCGAGCTCCTGGTGAGCCGGGATGGCGAGTCGTCGATCTTCGCTCCCGAGCGACTGGTCGCCGACCACCGTCGAAGCGAGCCGCCCCGCGAGCGCCCGGGCCGACGCGACCGGATCGTCGCCGCCGCCGACCGCTACTTCTGCGACCTGGCCGACAACACCGCCCACACGGTGTTCCAGTCGGGATGCCAACGGATCGAGAACGGCTTCCGGACCACCGGCAACCCGGCCGTGCTCGGCGGAGCGAGCTGTGCCCGACAGCTCGAAGAGGGATGGTTCGGCTACATCGACGCCGTCCGAGGTCGCCGCTATCCCGTCGTCGACACGACCAGCGGCATCGTGATGGCGGTGGCGTTCCTCGACGTGCCGGGCACCGCCACCCACCTCGAGCTGACGGACGGCCGCCGGCTCGAACTGCCCGATCGGATGCGGTTCCCTCGCAGCACCCTGCTCTTCGAACAGTTCGCCGTCGACGGCGACGAACTGGCTTGGATCGAGGCGGTGATGGTGAACCTGCCCTACGGCGCCCGTCACGGCTGGGAGGACACGACCGCCGACCGCGAGCCCGCGGCCCGGCGGGGAGCCGGCGGCCCGGGCTAGGTTGCAGGCGTGCGCACCCTGCACGTCGTGATGGGACTGGGCGGCCGAGCGGGGCAACGTTCCCGCGTCCTGCAACGGGTGTGGGAGTCGGCGGCGACGGCCGGATGGTCGGCCCGCGAGGTCGACATCGACGAGCTGGCCAAGCTCGAGCCGGGTGACCGAGCCGTGCTGTGCGGCGGCGACGGGCTGATCCACAAGGCACTGCCCTTCGTCGCCGGCCGCGACGTCGAGGTGGCGATCGTCCCTGTCGGCACCGGCAACGACTTCGTGCGAGCCTTCGGCGTCACCGGCCGCAACGCAGGGGGCCGGTCGATCGCCGTCGCCGTCGACCCGACCGCACGCCCGACCGCCGTCGACCTCCTGCAGGCGGGAGACGGCGACAGTGGGGAACGCTGGGCGGCGAGCGTGGTGACCTTCGGGTTCTCGGGTCGGGTGACCGACACGGCCAACGGGTTGCGCTTCCCGCCGGGATCGTCGAAGTACACGGCCGCGGCCCTGCTCGAGATCGGTCGCCTCGACGCCCGGCCAGCGACCCTCACCGTCCTCTCGTCGGACGCCGGCAGCGAGTCCGGCAGCTCAGACACCGGCATCGACAGCGGTCGACCGATCGAGGGCGACGTGGCGCTCGCCGCGATCGCCAACACCGCCTGGTTCGGCGGCGGCATGCAGATCTGTCCCGACGCCCGCGCCGACGACGGCCGCCTCGACGTGCTCACGATCGGCGACGCCGGTCGGCTCGAGTTCGCCCGCTGGCTGCCCAAGGTGTTCCGGGGCGCCCACACCACCCATGACGCCGTCACCACCGCCACCGGGGCGTCGGTGCGGGTCGAGACCGCTGAAGCGCTGTGGGCCGACGGCGAACCGTGGGGCCACGCCCCGACGACGATCACCGTCGTGCCGGGCGCACTGCAGCTCCTCCTCCCCTGAACTGCTGTGCCCTGAACTCCTGTGCCCTGAGTTCAGCGCGTGAGGAACGCCTCGGCGATCTCGTCGACGATCTCGGGCGGGTCGTTCCACGCCGGGTCGTCGCTCGGGAGGTGGAACACCAGGTCGGTGAACCCCAGCTCGGCGTGGCGTCCGGCGAAGTCGCGGAACGACTCGAGGCTGGCCAGGGGGCGGGCCTCGCTGTGGCCCATCAGCAGGATCCGGTCGATCGAGCCACGGGAGCGACCGACGGCGTCGAGGGCGTCGTCGAGCTGGGCCGACTGGCGGGCCACCACCGCTTCGGCGCCGGCCGCGGTCGTCTCGGCACCACTGGTGTCGCCGAAGGTCACCCACGCCTCGCCGTGACGGGCGGCGACGGCCAGCGCCTTCGGCCCGCCGGCGGCGACGGCGAACGGGACGCGGGGCTGCTGGGCGCACCCGGGCAGGAGGCGGGCCCCCTTGACCGTGTACCAGTCGCCGTCGTGGTCCTCGGTCTCGAGCCGCAGGAGCCCGTCGAGCAGGTCGGTGGCCTCGGCGAGCCGATCGACCCGCTGCCCAGGGGTGAGCGGGTCCTGGCCGAGGGCCTCCGCGTCGAAGCCGAGACCGCCCGCGCCGAGGCCGAGGACGAGGCGACCGCCGGAGATCTGGTCGATCGTCATCGCGTCCTTGGCCAGGGTGAGGGGATGGCGGACGTTCAGGTTCGACACCATCGTGCCGAGCCGGATCCGTTCGGTCGTGGCGGCCACGGCAGCCAGCCACGGGTAGGTGGCGTGCCACGGGCCGTTGCGGTAGTGGCGCCACGACAGGTGGTCGTAGACCCAGAGGTGGTGATAGCCCAGCCGATCGAGGCGCTGGGCCTCGGCCATCGTGTCGGGCCAGGTCTCGGTGGGCATGAGCACGACGCCGATCCGCATGCCCGTGATCGTAGGTCGCCCGACGAGCGCCCCGGACGCCGCCGAGCGACGACCGTCAGAGGGCGGCGCTAGTGTCACGACCATGGCTGGCACCGCTCCGGATTCTCGAATCGTCTCCGTCGAGGAACTCGAGGCGATGTCGCCTGAGGAGCGCAAGGCGCTCTATCGCGAGCGGATGAAGGTCGTGACACTCGACGACCTTCCCGACGCATCGGCCGACTTTCGTCGTCGGGTCGAGCAGATGACCGAGCGCTCTCAGTAGCCCCGGTCGATCTCGACCTGGCCGCCCCCCGCCTCGAGCGCGGAGGCTGCCGAGCCGGGTCAGGTCGGGCGGTGCTTGGAGAACACGACCGTGCCGGACGCGGCGAACATGCCGCCGACGCCGTGGGCGACCGAGATGTCGACCGACGACTCGCCGTCGGCTCCCCGCACCTGGGCGGGGGCGATGCCTCGCACCTGGCGGATCGACTCCTGCAACGCGTACATCCCGTACATGCCCGAGTGCATGTAGCTGAGACCGCCACCGTTGGTGTTGAGCGGAAGCGTGCCGCCGTCGGGGGCGGTGTTGCGTTCCCGGATGAAGGCCGGCGCCTCGCCCCTGCCGACGAACCCGAGGTCCTCGAGCCCGTAGATCGGCAGGTGGGCGAACGCGTCGTAGATCATCAGGTGGTCGACGTCATCATGCGAGATCCCGGCCCGGGCGAACGCCGTCGGCCCGGCGATCCGGAACGCCCGCGACGACGTGAAGTCCTCCATCTGGCTGACCGCCGGGGTCTCGACGCTCTCGCCCGTGCCGAGCACGTAGACCGGGCGTTCGAAGTCGGCGGCACGCTCGTTGGAGGTGAGGATGAGGGCCCCGCCGCCGTCGGTCACCAGGCAGCACTGCAGCAGGTGGAACGGCTCGGCGATCATGCGCGACTCGAGCACGTCGTCGACGGTGATCGGGTCCTTGAAGGTCGCCCGCGGGTTCATGGCCGCCCACTCGCGCTGGACGACCGCGACCATCGCCAGGTCCTCGTCGGTGGCGCCGTAGGTCTTGGCGTAGCGCAGCCACGGGATCGTGAACAGCGACGGCGGCCCCATCGGACCGTACGGGCCCTCGAACTGGCCGCTCGTGCTGGCCGGGGCCAACGAACGCGGCGCCACCCCGGTGCGGCTCTTGCCGCTCTCGCCGTGGGTGATCAACACGGTCGTGGCGTGACCCGCCGCGATCGCCGCCGCGGCGTGGCGGACGTGGATCATGAACGAGCAGCCACCGACTGCGGTCCCGTCGACCCAGGTCGGCACGATGCCGAGATGGTGGGCCAGTTCGGCCGGCATCATGCCGGCGGTGGCGACGCCGTCGATGTCGGCCGCAGTCAGCCCGGCGTCGGCCATGGCGTTGAGCGCCGCGTCAGCGTGGAGGCCGAGCACGGACGTGCCCGGCACCTTGCCCATGTCGGTCGTCTCGGCGGCGCCGACGACGGCGACCTTGTCGGCGGTCGAGACGGGGTTCTGCTTCCAGTTCCACGTCAGCGGCTTCGGTTCGACCGGGTCGGCGGCGCGGGACGGGGCGTCGGCCGACACCGGCTGCCACAGCGGCACGGCGATGGCGTCACCGGCCTTGGTCTCGCCCGTCTCGAAGGTCACCTCGAGCTCCATGTCGAGCTCGAGCGCCTCGCGGGTCTGCTCGATGCCGACGACGTTCGTCATCATCCGGGGCCCCTCGTCGAGCTGGACGACGGCGATGGAGTAGGGCGCCTCGAAATCGGGGCGCGACCGGTGGGAGATCACGTAGCTCCAGAGCCGGCCCCGGCCCGACGCGTCGAAGGTCTCGACGTCGCGTGAGCTGCAGCGGGGACAGAACGGCCGGGGCGGGAAGTAGGCGCCGCCGTCGCACGACGTGCAGCGCTGCAGCACGAGGCGCCCCTCGGCGCAGCCGGCCCAGAAGTGGGCGGTCTCCGGCGTGGGTTCGGGAAGGGGACGGGGACGGGGCTCGGCCATGGCGGCGAGTCTGTCACCGCATCGCCAGGAGGTGAAAACGGCGTTAGCCACCTAAGGTCTGCGGCGATGCCGACCGACACCCCCGGGTCCGCCCAACCCCCTTGGGCTTCCACGCGCCAGTTCCTCGACCTCCACCCCCTCGACGACGAGTGCCGCCGATGGCGCCTCGAGCTCACGAGCCGCAACACCGGCGGCATGGGCTCGCTGTTCGGCGGGGCCGGCCTCGCCGCCGGCCTCGAGTGCCTGTCGGCCCACACCGGTCGACCGGCCGTGTGGGGCACCACTCAGTTCGTGTCGATCACCCAGCAGCCGGTCACGATCGACCTCGAGGTGGAGGTGTCGGCCGCCGGTCGCAAGGTGTCGCAGGGCCGGGTGATCGCTCGGATCGGCGACCGCGAGGTCTTCTCGTTCATGGGCGCGGTCGGCAGCCGCCCCGATCTCGGTCGAGGGGCGGCGCCGGTGATGCCCGACGCAGCGGCGCCCGAGGACTGCGAGCTGATGGTGCGCGACGAGGACTCCCCCGACGCTCTGCACCACTTCGTCGAGGTCCGCCCGGCGCGCGGCATGTTCGGGTTCACCGAGTTCGGCGAGGCGTCTGGCGACGAGCGCACCCTCATGTGGTGCAAGGTGATCGACTGCCCTCTCGACGCTGCGTCGCTCGCCGTCCTGGCCGACTACATGCCCTCCGCCCTCGGCAACGCGTATGCCCGCCAGACCCACTGCTCGAGCCTCGACAACACGATCCGGATCTGCGACCCGGTCCCCGACGACAACGACGGCTGGGTGCTGCTCGACAACCGCATGGAGTACGCCGCCAACGGGTTCGCCGTCGGCTCGTGCCTGATGTGGGGACGCGACGGCACCCTGCTCGCCACCGCCAGCCAGTCGATGGCCGTCTCCGGCTTCGCCTGAACCACCGGTCGGCGCGGCCGGTTGACAAATACCGCACAGCCGGTATGTTTTGTTCCGTGACCGGCACCCGTCTCGCCTCCGCCGCCGCCCCCACCCCGAAAGGTCGGGCCACCCGAGAGACGATCCTGCGCGCCGCCGCCCCCGTCTTCGCCCAGAAGGGCTACGCGCTCACCCGCATGTCCGACGTGTTCGAGGCCATCGGCATGACCAAGGGCGCCGTCTACTTCCACTTCGACGGCAAGGCGACGCTCGCTCGTGCCGTGCTCGAACACCAGAAGCAGCTCCTCCTCCACCGGGCGACCGCCGCCCTCGACGGCCTCGACGACCCCGTCGCCGAGTTGGCCGCCCTCGTCCCCCAGCTCCTCGATCTGCTCGAGACCGACGACCTCAACTGGCTGGCCGAGTTCGAACGTGACCTCGTCGTCGAAGGCGAGACGGGCGACGGCACACCGATCCTGGCGACCTGGACCGAGCTCGTCGCCGACATCCTGCGCCGAGGTCGCGACACCGGACAGATGACCTTCGACGACGATCCGGTCGACGTGGCCGCCGTC
Organism: Acidimicrobiales bacterium; assembly: GCA_052032035.1. Lineage (GTDB taxonomy): Bacteria > Actinomycetota > Acidimicrobiia > Acidimicrobiales > SZUA-35 > JAWSVN01. The sequence goes on from JBPEXC010000405.1 coordinate 5,946, forward strand.
GCCGTCGGCGGCTTCCACGGCGTCAAGATCGCCTCGCTCGATGCCCCCAGCGAGGTCTTCCGTCGGCGGGCGCAACTCCACGCC
>JBPEXC010000406.1:0-6294 GCA_052032035.1 Acidimicrobiales bacterium
AGGGAGTAGGCGCCGCCCTCGAGCCGGTCGAACACCGCGCCCATCGCGATCAGCTCGGTCACCCGCTCGGGGCCCTCGTCGACCAGCACCCGCACGGCGTCGACGTCGCACAGGTCGGCGCCGGCGTCGAGGGTGTCGGTGAGGTGGAGGTCGGTCGAGTCGGGGTCGACGCCGCCCAGCACGGCGGCCACCCCGCCCTGGGCCCACCGGGTGGTGGTCTGGTGGAGTTGCCCCTTGGTGATCACACCGACCCGCAGGCGGTGGGCACTGGCGGCGCGTACAGCGGCCGACAGACCGGAGACGCCGCTGCCGACGATGAGCAGATCGAGACGGGGCATGGGGACCTCCGAGGGGGTCGGGAGGGGTTCCGGGGTGAGGCGGGGACTACGACTCGGTCGGTCCGCCGTCGAGGGTGCCGACGACGGTCACGTCACCGATCGCCGTCGCCGGGTCGTAGCCCGGCACGTCGAGGTCGGTGGCGAGATCGAGGAGGGGCGCCATCACGAAGTTGCGCTCGTGCATCCGGGGATGGGGCACGACCAGGCGAGGCTCGTCGGAGGTGAAGCCGTCGATCCAGAGCACGTCGACGTCGAGGGTGCGCGGCCCCCAGCGCACCCGACGTTCCCGACCGGCCGCCCGTTCCAGCTCGAAGCAACGCTCCAGCAGGGCGTGCGGGTCGAGGTCGGTGGCCAGCTCGACCACGATGTTGAGGAACGCCCCCTGTTCGGGGCCGCCCACCGGCTCGGTCTCGTAGACCGGCGACACCGCCACGACCAACCCGTCGCCCCGCAGGGCGTCGACGGCGTCGCGCAGGTGGGCCCACCGGTCACCCAGGTTGGTGCCGAGCCCGAGGAAGGCGCGGGTGCTCACGCCCCGGCGTCGGCGCGGCGACGATGGACTCGCACGCCGGTGGTGTCCACGTGTTGGGGCACCGGCGGCCGCATCTTGCGGGCCACGACGGTGACCTCCTCGACCAGGTCGTGATCGAGGGCCAGCTCGGCGACCCGGGCCGCCATCGCCTCGAGGAGGAGGAACGACTCGACGTCGAGGGCCTCCGCGATGCGCCCGGCGAGGGCGCCGTAGTCGACCGTCAGCTCCAGGTCGTCGGCTCGACCGGCGGGGGCGAGATCGAGATACAGGTCGAGGTCGAACTTGAACGGCTGCTTGCGGGCCTGCTCCTCGGGCAGCACCCCGCACAGGACGAGGAGTTCCAGACCACGGACCTCGATCCGTTCGGGCACATCAGGCATCGCTCGACGCTCCGTCACCCGGGTCGCTCGACTGGTCGGCGGCGGCAGGGTCGCCGAGTGCGGCGGCGGCAGGGTCGCCGAGTGCGGCGGCGGCCGCCACGATCTGGCGGGCCTCCGGACCGAGCTGCCGGCTGAGGATCTGTTCGATGATCACGATCGCCTTGGGGCTCTCGGCCACCTTGCCGGACCACAGCAGGTAGCCGGCGAGCAGCCCGGCGAGCCGGTCGCCGACCTCTTCGCCGTGGAGGACGACCTTGATGTCCTGGGCCAGCAGCGAGTCGAGCTCGGGGTAGATCTTGGCCAGGGCGTCGGAGGTGTCGTGGTGCGGGGCGAAGGGCCAGTGCTTCCACGGCAACCCGAGCTCGTCGTAGCTGTGGAGGTTGTGATCCGAGGGGATCAGCGAGATCACGTAGGCGAAGCCGTTCTCGCGCAGCCAGATGATCTCCTCCTGGCGGCGGACCCGACGGTGATTCGGTCCGTAGCCGCCCGGGCGTTCACAGACGGCGAGCTTGTCGCCGATCACCCATTGGAACCGGCGCGGCGTGATGCCCTGCGCCCACTTGCCCTTCGCCATCAGGACCGACCTCCCGGCGCGACGGTGCTCGACGCGGGCGCGGCGGTCGCGCGGACGGAGCTGGGGCGATCGACGATCGGCTTGGGAGCGAGCGGCATGGGTGCGTCCACGGGGTTCAACTGGCGGTCTTGTCCTGTTCGGGTACGGCGGGCCACGGCCCCTCGGGTGTCGACGAGACGACGGCTGCGGCCTGACGCGTCGCCTTCACGTCGTGTACACGCACCATACGAGCGCCACACAGCATTGCATAGGTGGCGGTGGCGACCGAACCCTCCAATCGGTCGTCGATCGGGGCCAGCTGGTCGTCGCCGTCGGAGCGGCGGGTGAGCTCACCGAGGGTCGACTTACGGCTGAGGCCGACGGCGACCGGGAAGCCGGTGGCGACCAGTTCGTCGAGGTGGGCGAGCAGCTCGAGGTTGTGGTCGAAGGTCTTGCCGAACCCGAAGCCAGGATCGATCCACACCTGGGGCACCCCGGCGTCGCGAGCCTCGGTGGCCCGGGCGACGAGGTGAGCGGCGACCTCGCCGCGCACGTCGTCGTAGCGGGGCGACCGCTGCATCGTGCGAGGTTCTCCCTGCATGTGCATGGCGATCCAGCCGACGCCGAGGTCGGCGGCCACCGGGGCCAGCGTGGCCGAGACGTCGTTGATCAGGACCGCACCGGCGTCGACGGCCGCTCGGGCCACCGCCTCGTGGCGGGTGTCGACCGAGACGGTCACCCCACTGGCAGCGAGCGCCTCGATCACGGGCACGACGCGACGCTGTTCCTCTTCGATGCTCACCTCGACCGCACCCGGGCGGGTCGACTCGCCGCCGACGTCGACCACGTCGGCGCCCTCGGTCACCATCGCCGTGCCGTGGACGACGGCCGCCTCGTGATCGAGGAAGCGTCCCCCGTCGCTGAAGGAGTCGGGGGTGACGTTGAGGATGCCCATCACCACCGGACGGCGCTGGGTGGCGAGGCCCTCGAGGACGGAGGCTGCGTCGGTACGCCGCATCGGGCGAGCCTATCGACGGGGGTCGGCTTCCAGCCGCAGGACCCCGCCGGTGCGGGCGACTCGCCAGCCCCCGGCCAGCTCGCACGCCGCTCGGCGCAGGTGGACGACGTCGAGCAGCCTCGCCAGCTCGGCGCTCGACGGGGGGCGGCCCCGCCGCTCGACCACCCAGCGCCGCAGGGCCGACGCGGCGACGAGGTCGTGGACCGAGCGGAGCGCCGCCGTGTCGGTCGGGTCGATGCCGTCGACGAGGCCGTCGAGGTGCTCGACGTGGCGGCGAGCGACCGCCGCGGTGCGAGCGAGCAGGGGCACGACGTCGCGTCCGGCGATGTCGGCGGCGAGGGGCAGCAACTCGTGGCGCACCCGGTTGCGGACGAACCGGTCGTCGGTGTTGGACGGGTCGGCGACCGGCTCGAGCCCGAGGGCGGCGCACAGCGCATGGGTCTCGGCCCGTCGCAGGGCGAGGATCGGTTTCGTCGGCCCCGGCCGCATCGCTGCGAGACCGCTGGGGCCGGCGCCGCGCAGCAGGTTGATCAACACCGTCTCCGCCTGGTCGTCGGCGGTGTGGCCGGTCGCTGCGTCCGGGCCGAGCACGGCGCGTCGGGCCTCGCGCGCTCGTTCCTCCAGGTTGGGCCCCACCCCCACGTCGACCCGGTGCGCCTCGAACGCAGCGCCGAACCGACCGGCGGCCGCCGCCACGACGTCGGCCTCCGCGTCGCCGCCGGGCCGGAGCCGGTGATCGACGTGCACGGCGGTGACCCCGAGGTCGGCCGCGGTCGCCAACGCCAGGAGGGCGAGACTGTCGGCACCGCCGGAGACCCCGAGCCGCACTGCGGTCCCGGGTGGGGCGAAGCTGCACCGCCCGAGGAGGGCGGCCGGGTTCACGACGTGGCGGCCATCCGGTCGATCCACCGCTGGGGCTCCCGGATCTCGGCGATGTCGGGCAGGTGGGCCGCGTCCTCCCACACCCGGTCGAACAGGGGTCGCCCACCACTCGCCTCGACGGCGTGGATGAACGACTCACCCTCCTCGTACTGGGCGAGCTTCGCCTCGAAGCCGAGCACGCGCTGGATCAGTTTGTTGGGGCCCTTGGCCTGCTTGCGTCGACTGGCCATCACGCGGGCGAAGCGGGGCTGGCTCGGGATCAGCCCCGCGCCGGCGCGATCCATCGTGATGTCGCCGTGGCCCTCGAGCAGGCTCATCAGCCCGGTCATCTTGTCGAGGGTCACCTTCTGCTCGGGCGACGCCAGGAACGCCGAGAGGCCGCCGTCGGCCAGGGACGGGCCCTCGCCTCGACGCTTCGCCGCAGCGGCGTCCTTCAGGGTGTCGAGCAGGCTGGAGGGGTCGGGGTCGACGTTGTCGAGGAGCTCGTTGACCAGGCCGAGGAAGTAGGGCCGGAGCCACGGCACGCCGGTGAACTGGGCTCGGTGGGTGCACTCGTGGAGGGCGATCCACAGCCGGAACTCCCGGGGCGGGAACCCGTAGCGCTGTTCGAGCATCCGGACGTTGGGGCCCACGTAGTAGACCCAGTCCTGGTCCTCGGGGCGCTCGTCCTCGATGATCAACAGGTCGTACTGGCCGATCACGCGGCGCGACATCCAGCCGAGGAGGGCGCCGAGCTCGGCGGCCGCCATCCGCGGGCCGACGGCGTCGGACACGGGAGCGAAGAACCGCCCGACGGGGCCGGACGGCGGCTCGTCGTCCTCGAACGCCCCCAGCAGGGGACGCATCAGGCGATCGAAGGACGCCAGGTTGGCGCCGATCCAGCCGTCGCGATCGGTGACCTTCGCCTTGGCCTGGCCGGCATCGGACACGAGCCCGGTCTCGGACGCGACGTACTCCTCGGCCCGAGCGGTCAGGTCGAGGAGGTCGGATTCGAGGGTGTCGTCGTCGGGTGCCGGGGCTTCAGCGCCGGCGACGCGGCCGGCGATCCGCCGGGCCAGGTCCCAGTCGACGGCGTTGCCCACTCAGGGCTTCTTCGGGTACTTCGGGTGCTGGACCTTCGCGAAGTAGCCGACCACCAGGCCGAGCACGGTGAACACGGCACCCGCAGCCAAGGCGACGCCGATCCAGAAATGCCAGATGACAGCCAACATCATGGGCGTGGAGTGTAGAGGGAGGAAGGGCCGGGCCAGAACTCGGGGCCCGAAAGCCCTGCCGCTCGTTCAGTCGGGCTGATCGAACGCCTCGAGGGCGGCGAGCACCCGGGCCCGCAGACTCTCGGGCAGTTCGGTCTGACAGCGACGGCTGACGACGACCTTGAGCTCGTAGTGGAACCCGTAGGCCTCGAAGCACTCGGGGCAGCCGTCGAGGTGCGACTTGATCACGGTGCGCCGGGCGTCGTCGAGCATTCCGTCGAGGTAGCCGTAGAGCTGTTCGACGGCCTCTCGGCAATCGGGGCCGCTGCAACAGTCGGAGGGTTCGGAAGGGATCATGTGGCGGAGCGAGCTGGGTTTGATCGCGCGGCGGCCACGGGTTCGGCGGCCGGCGGAACGGTCGAGTCGGCGCCGTCGTCGTCGATCAGTCCACGGTCGACGGCAAACGAGTACAACTCCTTCTGCAGGGCCTTTCTTCCCCGGTGGAGCCGACTCATCACCGTGCCGATCGGGATGTCGAGGATCTCGGCGATCTCCTTGTAGGCGAACCCCTCGACGTCGGCCAGCAACACCGCCATCCGGTAGGCGTCGGGGAGCGCTTCGACCGCCTGCACCACCTCGGCCTCACCGAAGAGCTCCATCAGCTCCTCCTCGGCGCTCTGCGAGATCCGGTTCGGGTTGTGGAGCCGGCGATAGAGGTAGAGGTCGTCGAGATCGTCGAGTTCGGTCTCGTCGGGGCGTCGCTGCTTGGCCCGGTAGCGGTTGATGTGGGTGTTGGTGAGGATCCGGAACAGCCACGCCCGCAGGTTGGTGCCCTCTTTGAAGCTGTCGTAGGCGCGGTAGGCCTTGAGGTAGGTCTCCTGCACGAGATCCTCGGCGTCGGCCTGATTGCCGGTCATCCGGCGCGCGGTGCCGAACAGCGACGCCATGAACGGTTCGGTGTCGGAGACGAAGGTCGCGCGATCAGCCACTGCGGCAAACGTTACCCCGTCCGGGTGACCCCAAACCCACCGGGCGGGTTCCCGGCGAATTCGTCAGGCGCGGCCCACTCCGGTCGATAGGATCGTCAGCCAGCCGGGCCCACCCCGGCCTCCGCCCGAATAGCTCAGTCGGCAGAGCGTCTCACTCGTAATGAGAAGGTCGCGAGTTCAATTCTCGCTTCGGGCTCCAGATCACTCGACGCCCGGCCCCAGCGGTCGGGCGTCGTGCGTTCCCGCCCGCCACCCCTCGGTCAGGGCACGATGACGGCTCGGCCCTTCAGGGTCCCGTCGTGGAGGCGCTGGTAGGCCTCGGGAGCGTCGTCGAGGCTGAAGGTCTCGACGTCGACGGTGATCTTGCCGGCCCGGGCCAGCTCGTAGACCTCGATCAGCTCCGAGATGC
>JBPEXC010000407.1:0-6890 GCA_052032035.1 Acidimicrobiales bacterium
TGGCGCTTGGCGGGCGCAACCGCCTCGCCCCCCACCCGGTGCAGTCGCTCTGGGAAGTCCGATCGTGACGATGACGGCGCCGGCTCCGGCGTGGGCCACCGACGACGACATCGCCGCCGCCATCGCGCCCCTGGTCGCCGGGTTCACCGGCGCCGACGGTGCTCGGCGGGCGGCCGTCGTGGCCCGGGCCTACAAGCTGGCCGCCGACGCCCACGAACCCCAGCGCCGCAAGTCGGGCGAGCCCTACATCGTGCACCCCCTTGCGGTGGCCAAGATCGTGGCCGAGCTCGGGCTCGACGAGATCTCGATCGCCGCCGCGCTGCTCCACGACGCCGTCGAGGACACCCCGGTCACCCGGGAGGACCTCGAGCGCGACTTCGGCGTCGACGTCGCCGACATCGTCGACGGCGTCACCAAGCTCGACCGGCTGCGGTTCGACTCCAAGGAGGCGCAGCAAGCGGCCACCTTCCGCAAGATGCTGGTGGCGATGTCGAAGGACCTCCGGGTCCTGATCATCAAGCTGTGCGACCGCCTCCACAACCTCCGCACCATCGCCGCCCTGCCCCAGTTCAAGCAGGAACGGACCGCCCGCGAGACCCTCGACGTCTACGCTCCGCTCGCCCATCGACTCGGGATCCAGGAGGTGAAGACCCAGCTCGAGGACCTGAGCTTCGCCGCCCTCCACCCCAAGCGCTACGCCACGATCGAGAACATGGTCGCGGTCCGGGCTCCCGAGCGCGACATCTATCTGGCACAGGTCCTCGAGGACGTCGCCACCCGGATGGCCGAGCTCAACATCACCGCCGAGGTGAACGGCCGGGAGAAGCACCTCTACTCGATCTACGAGAAGATGGTGCTCAAGGGCAAGGAGTTCACCGAGATCCACGACCTGGTCGGGATCCGGGTGATCGTCGACTCGGTGCGCGACTGCTACGCCGCGCTCGGTTCGATCCACGCCACCTGGAAGCCGGTGCAGGGCCGGTTCAAGGACTACGTGGCGATGCCCAAGTTCAATCTCTACCAGTCGCTGCACACGACGGTGATCGGCCCCCAGGGCAAGCCGATCGAGGTGCAGATCCGCACCCGGGAGATGCACGAACGGGCCGAGTTCGGGGTGGCGGCCCACTTCCTCTACAAGGACGACGCCAAGGACGCGGGCGGCGCAGCCCCGCCTCGCGGCGACGTCGACCTGCCGTGGCTGAGCCGCATCATCGAGTGGGACGACGAGACCAACGACCCCGGCCTGTTCATGGCCAACCTGAAGATCGACCTCGACGAGGAAGAGGTCTTCGTGTTCACGCCCAAGGGCGACGTGGTCACGCTGCCCACCGGGTCGACCCCGATCGATTTCGCCTACACGATCCACACCGACGTCGGGCATCGCACCGTCGGGGCCAAGGTCGACGGCCGCCTGGTCGCGCTCAGCGAACCGCTCAACTCGGGCGAGACCGTGCAGATCTTCACCTCCAAGGTCGAGGGGGCGGGCCCGTCTCGTGACTGGCTGACCTTCGTGCGCTCACCCCGAGCGGCGTCGAAGATCAAGCAGTGGTTCTCCCGGGAGCGCCGGGAGGACGCGATCGCCAACGGGCAGGAGGAAGTGCAGCGGGCGATGCGTCGCGAGGGCCTCCCGGTGCAGAAGATCGCGGCGGGCCGCATCGTCGAGACCGTCGCCGAGAAGCTCAACTTCCCCGACGCCAACGCCATGTACGTGGCGGTGGGGGAGCACCACCTCTCGGGCAAGGCGGTCGCCGCCAAGGTGGCCAAGGAACTCGAGGCCGCCACCGGGCGCACCGAGGAGTCGTTGCCGGTCACCGCCCGTCGCCAGCGGCGTCGTCGTCCCGGCTCGGTCGCGGTGCACGTCGAGGGCCTCGACGACGTCCTGATCCGACTGTCGCGCTGCTGCACCCCGGTGCCAGGCGACGAGATCATCGGCTTCGTCACCCGCGGCCGTGGCGTGTCGGTCCACCGGTCCGACTGCGCGAACGCCGTGTCGCTCGCCGGCAACCAGAACGACCGTCTCATCGACGTCGAATGGGACTCCGAGGGCCACGCCGACAACTTCGTCGCCTCGATCGAGGTGAAGGCCTACGACCGGTCCCACCTGTTGAGCGACGTGTCGGTGCTCTTCAGCGAGCACCACGTCAACATCATCGGCTCGTCGTCGTCCACCAGCCAGGACCGGATCGCCCGCCTCACCTTCGAGTTCGAGATCGCCGATCCGAGCCACCTCGAGGCGCTCCTCAAGTCGCTCCGCAAGATCGACGGGGTCTACGACGCCTACCGGGTGCTGCCCGGACGAGGCGCCTGAGCCGCCGTGCCGACCGGCTGCGTCTCGGCAGCCGCGACGACCCGCTCGAGGGTGGTCGTCATGCCGGCCCGGAGGTTCGCCGCCCGGTCGGTCACCCCGGCGAGGCGTTGGAGGAACCGCAACGGGGCCGGCGACGCCGTGCGCTGGGTGACCGACTCGGTGATGACCGTGCGGCCGCCGTCGTCGACGGCGAGGTCGTAGCGCCACTCGGGACCGCCGGGCCCGGGGACGATGAACGCGAACGCCCGACCTCGGTCGGCCTCGGTGACCTCCGGCTTCGTGGTCCAGCGCAGGAACCCGAGCCGGTTCCTGCCGGCGAAGCGGGCGCCGACGACGGCGCCGGTGGCGTCGCCGAGCCAGCGGGCGTCGACGGTCTCGGGGCTCCACTCGCCCATGCGGGTGACGTCGCTGACGAGGTCGTAGACGGCCTCGGGCGACGCGCAGGTGTGGGCGGTGACGTGGAGTCGGATGGGTTCGGGCATCGTCGGGATCCTTCTGTGCGTGTGGGCTGTGCGTGTGGGCTGTGCGTGTGGGCCGTTGGGGGCCGTACGTGCGGGGTCGATCGGTACGACGAACGGGCGGTGCCGATTCGGACACGCCGTCGACCGACCCGCACCCGGACCGGCCAAAAGCAACGAGAATCACAGACGACGCCCCTATCCTCGGCGGGGCATGGCACGACCCTCGTTCCAGACGCTCCCCGGCACCCGCGACCTGCTCCCGCCCGACACCGCTCGGCGGCGAGCCCTGATCGAGACCTTCGCCGTCGAGGCCGAACGAGCCGGGTTCGGCGAGATCGTGCCGCCGATGTTCGAGGACCTCGGCGTCTTCACCCGCATCGGCGAATCGACCGACGTCGTGTCGAAGGAGCTCTACGCGTTCAAGGACCAGGGCGGCCGCGACCAGGCGTTGCGACCGGAGTTCACCGCCTCGGTGTGCCGGGCCTACGCCCAGCACCGGCCCCTCACGCCGTGGAAGACCTGGTACGCCGGACCCGCCTTCCGCCAGGAGAAGCCGCAGAAGGGTCGCTACCGCCAGTTCGACCAGGTCGGCGCCGAGGTGATCGGCTCGCACGATCCCGACCTCGACGTGGAGCTGATCGCCCTCGCCGCCCGGTTCTTCGACGGGGTCGGTCTGCGCGACGTCACCCTCCTGCTCAACACCCTCGGCGACGCCGAGGACCGGCCCCGCTACCTCGAGGCGTTGCGGGCCCACTTCGGCGCCGACCTCGACGCCCTCAGCGAACAGAGCCGAGCCACCCTCGAGATCAACCCGCTGCGGGTCCTCGACTCCAAGCGGCCCCAGGACGCCGACCTCGTCGCCGCTGCGCCCCTCCTCGTCGACTACGTCAGCGACGAGGCCCTGGCGGCGTTCGATCGCGTGCAGGCCGGGCTGACGGCCCTGGACGTCAGCTTCGAGCTCGCTCCCCGGCTGGTCCGCGGCCTCGACTACTACACCCGCACCACCTTCGAGTTCGCTGCCACCTCGCTCGACGCCGCCCAGAACGCGGTGGGCGGCGGCGGTCGCTACGACGGGCTGGTCGCCGATCTCGGCGGGCCGCCCGAACCCGGCGTCGGCTTCGCCCTCGGCGTCGACCGCACCCTCCTCGCCTGCGACGCCGAGGCGACCTTCCCGTCCGCCGACGCCGACGCCGAGGTGTTCGTCGTGGCCACCACCGGCGGCCTCGACGCCCTCGAACTGGCCGACGAGCTGCGCCGCGCCGGGATCCGCACCGAGCGCGGCTACGACCATCGATCGATGAAGGCCCAGATGAAGGGGGCCAACCGGTCCGGGGCCGCCCTCGCCGTGATCGTCGGCGAGTCCGAGGCCGCCGACGGCACCGTCACCATCCGACCCCTGCGGGCCGAGAACCAGGAGGCCGACCGTCCCCAGTTCGCCGTCGCTCGCACCGACATGCTCGCCCACGTCAAGGAGCTGCTCTCCAAATGATGCGCACCCACCAGTGCGGAGAACTCCGCGCCGACCACGTCGGCCAGACCGTCACCCTCGCCGGGTGGGTCAACCGCCGCCGTGAACACGGGGAACACCTCGCCTTCGTCGACATCCGCGACCACAGCGGTGTCACCCAGTGCGTGGTCGACAACGACACCGACGTCCGCTCGGAGTACGTGATCAAGGTGACCGGCACGGTCACCGCCCGCACCGCCGACACGGTCAACGCCGATCTCGCCACCGGTGAGATCGAGCTGAAGGACTGCCAGATCGAGGTGCTGTCGGCGGCCGAGCCGCCCCCGTTCCCGATGGACGACCGGGCCGACGCCGTCGACGAGATGATCCGGCTCAAGCACCGCTACGTCGACCTGCGTCGGGCCCGCATGCAGAAGAACCTGCGGGTGCGTTCGGCGGTCAACAAGGCGATCCGCGACGCGATGGCCACCCAGGGCTTCGTCGAGGTCGAGACCCCGATGCTGATGCCGTCGACCCCCGAGGGCGCCCGCGAGTTCCTCGTGCCCTCGCGCCAGCGGCCCGGTTCGTTCTACGCCCTGCCCCAGTCGCCCCAGCTCTACAAGCAGCTCCTCATGGTCGGTGGTCTCGACCGCTACTTCCAGATCGCCCGCTGCCTGCGTGACGAAGACCTCCGCGCCGACCGGCAGTACGAGTTCATGCAGCTCGACATGGAGATGAGCTTTGCCGACGTCGACGACGTGCTGTCGGCCGCCGAGGTCGGCGTGCTCGACGCCGCCGAGGCCGTCACCGGCGTCCGTCCCGACGCCGTCGAGCGCATGACGTGGCACGACGCCATGAACCGCTTCGGTTCCGACAAGCCCGACCTGCGCTTCGCCATGGAGCTCGTCGAGCTCACCCCGATCTTCGCCGACACCGGGTTCAAGGCGTTCTCGACCGCCGAGTCGATCAAGGCGATCAAGGTCGACGGCGGCGCCGACGACTGGGGGCGCAACAAGCTCGACGGCCTCACCGACGAGGCCAAGTCGTTCGGCGCCAAGGGCATGGTGTGGCTCAAGGTCCGCGCCGGCCTCGAGGGCGCCCCCGACGGCGCGCTCGGCTTCGAGTCGCCCGTCGCCAAGTTCCTGTCCGAGACCGAGGTGGCCGCCATCGTCGACGCCACCGGCGCGACCGACGGCGACCTCGTGCTCGTCATCGCGGACGAGTGGCTCACCACCTGTGAGGTGCTCGGCGAACTCCGCAACCGGATCGCCCGCCCGCCGGTGAGCGAGGGCCCCTACAAGTACCTGTGGGTCACCGACTTCCCGCTGTTCGTCGGGGTCGACGCCACCACCGGGCGCCCCAAGCCCGGCCACCACGCGTTCTGCCAGCCCCACCCCGAGGACCTCGACCTGCTCGAGTCCGAGCCGATGAAGGTGCGGGCCCAGGCCTACGACCTGGTGCTCAACGGTTGGGAGCTCGGTTCGGGCTCGATCCGGATCCACGACCCCAAGCTCCAGCGGCGCGTGTTCGCCCTGCTCGGGATCTCCGACGAGGAGGCGGATCGACGCTTCGGCTTCTTCCTCGAACCGTTCAAGTACGGGGCGCCGCCCCACGGCGGGTTCGCCTACGGCATCGACCGCCTGTCGGCGATCCTCGCCGGCGAGGAGAACATCCGCGAGGTCATCGCCTTCCCCAAGCCTCAGTCGGGCATGGATCCGATGACCGACGCGCCGTCCGTGGTCGACGACGCCGTGCTCGGCGAGGTCGGTATCCGGGTGCTGCCGCCCGCCACCTGATTTCTCACCGTCGCGTCGGTGGGGGAGACTCCCTGGCATGACCGACACCGAGAGCTCCGAACAGCCCGTTCTCTACGAGGTCGACGGCAACGTCGCCACGATCACCCTCAACCGACCCCACCGGCTCAACGCCATCTCGACCGAGATGCTCGACCGGCTCGGCGTCTTGTTGGCCCAGGCCGACGACGACCCCGGCGTGTGGGTGATCGTCCTGACCGGGGCCGGCAAGGGCTTCTGCTCGGGGCTCGATCTCGTCGACGCGTCGGCGGGCACCGGGATCGGCAGCGGATCGAAGAGCGGGGGCGCGCCGCCCCTGCCGTCGACCCGCAACCTGCCGACCAACATCCTGTTCAACATCGACACGCCGGTGATCTGCGCCCTGAACGGCGCAGCCGCCGGCTACGGCCTCGACCTCGCGCTGGGCTGCGACATCCGCCTCGCCGCCGCCTCGGCCAAGATCGCCCCCGGGTTCGCCAAGCGGGGCGTGGTGCCCGAGAGCGGTGGCACCTGGTATCTGCCTCGACTGATCGGCCACGCCAAGGCCGCCGAGATCGGCTTCCTCGGCCGCACGCTCAGCGCAGAGGAGGCCGCCGACTACGGCCTGGTCAACAAGGTCGTGCCCGACGACGAGCTGGCCGGCCTGGTGGCCGAGTGGGCCGCCGAGATCGCCGGCAACGCGCCCCTGGCCATCCAGTCGATGAAGCGCCTGTTCCGCCACGCCTGGACCGAGGACTTCGAGGCCCACTCCCACCACGTGCTGCTGCAGGTGATGCGCCTGTTCCAGTCGCACGACTTCCGCGAGGGCGTCGCGAGCTACATGGAGAAGCGCCCGCCGGTGTTCGAGAACCGCTGACGGCTCGGCCGGGCCACGGGGCCCG
>JBPEXC010000408.1:0-13213 GCA_052032035.1 Acidimicrobiales bacterium
CATCAGGATGCGGTCGGCGAGGATCAGCGGGTGGTGGTACGGGAGCGAGCTGACGCCGGTCCCCAGCTTGATCCGTGACGTCAGCGCGGCGGCGTGGGCGATGAAGACCTCGGGCGAGGCGATCGTCTCGAACCCGCTCGAGTGGTGCTCCCCGATCCAGGCCTCGTCGAAGCCGAGCCGATCGAGGTGCTGGATCAGTTCGACGTCGCGCTGCATCGACAGGGTCGGGTTCTGCCCCGTCGGGTGCATCGGCGGGAGGAAGATCCCGAAGCGGAGCGGATGGGCCGAGCCGTTGGGCCCGTTGAAGTCGTCGGACACTGCGTGCCTTCCTCGGTCGCGGCGACCGGGTGGTGAGCGGATGCGTAACCCTCTCATCAATGGCGATTGTCACAGCTCGCGCAAGGGGTGCAATATGCAAACACATGCCTCGACCGTCGCCCCAGACCCAACGGGTCCGCTGGATCCTCGACTTCCTGGCCGCCGAGCCCGGGCGGCCGGTGTCGTTGGCCCAGATCGCCCGCCACCTCGGCGTGTCGAAGGCGACCTGCCTGCCGATGGTGGCCGAACTCACCACCGGCGGCTGGCTCGTGCGGCACCCGACCACGAAGGCCTACCGGCTCGGCCCGGCCCTCATCGGCCTCGGGCGGGCGGCCGAGGCGGCCAGCGACCTCCGGGGACACCTCCGCCCGCGGCTGACCCAGCTGGCCGACGAGACCGGCCTGGACTGCCAGGCGTGGAGCCGCTCGGATCGCTCGGTGGTGTTGACCGAGGTGGTGTCGGCCGACGGTGAGCGCAACGACTGGTTCGGCCTCGGCCCGGGCCATCGACTCGATCTCGCGCCACCGCTCGGGGCGGCCTGCGTGATCTGGTCGGGCGACGCCGCCCTCGACGAATGGTTGACCCGCTCACCCACCCATGACCTGGACGCGGCGCGGTCGCACTACGGGCCGGCCGTCGACCAGAGCCGTCGGCGGGGGTTCGTCGTCGAGATCGGCGACCCGCTCGACCTGCCCACGTTCCTGCTCACCCAGCGCCTCCCGGTCGAGTATCCCAACTCGTTCCCCGAGCTCGCCGACCGGGTCGCCGACCGCCTCCACGCCAAGCTCGACGCCGCCCCGACCCTGGTCGAGGAACTCGCACCCCGCCACCGCTACGAGGCGTCGTCGATCAACGCCCCGGTGTTCGGGCCGACCGGGCTGGTCGACGCCGTCGTGTGCGTGATGCCCGACGGCGACGCCGTCGACGGCGACGAGATCCACGAACTCGGGCTGGCGGTGCGGGCTGCGGCGCTCGACCTGTCGGCCCTGATCGGCGGCAAGGTCCCGGCCTCGTTCACCGCCGCACCCCAGCACCTCTGACCAGCCCCGCCCGAGACGCGCGAACGCCCGCCGGCGAGACCGGCGGGCGTTCGGCAGTGGCTATCAGAGAGCGGCGAAGCCGGTCGCGGGTTACAGCGCGGCGAAGCCGGCTTCGAGGTCGGCGAGGATGTCGTCGATCGACTCGAGGCCGACGCTGAGGCGCACGAGGCCCGGGTTCACGCCGGTGGCGAGCTGCTCGGCCTCGGTGAGCTGGGAGTGGGTGGTCGACGCCGGGTGGATCACCAGCGAGCGCACGTCGCCGATGTTGGCCACGTGGCTGTGGAGCTCGAGGGCGTTGACGAACGTGGCGCCCGCCTCCTTGCCGCCGGCGATCACGAACGACGGCACCGAGCCGAAGCCCTTGCCGCCCGTGTACTTCCGGCCGAGCTCGTGGTACGGGCTCGACGCCAGACCGGCGTAGTTGACCGACTCGACCTTGTCGTGGCCCTCGAGGTACTCGGCCACCTTCTGGGCGTTCTCGACGTGGCGCTCCATGCGGAGGCTGAGGGTCTCGATGCCCTGGAGGATGCTGAAGGCGTTGAACGGGCTGATCGCCGGGCCGAGGTCGCGCAGCAGCTGCACCCGGGCCTTGGCGATGTAGGAGCCGGCGCCGAGCATCGGCCAGTAGGTGAGGCCGTGGTAGCTGTCGTCGGGCTGGTTGTAGTTCGGGTAGCGCTCGGCGTCGGAGAACTCGAAGCTGCCGCCGTCGACGATGGCGCCGGCGATCGAGGTGCCGTGGCCGCCGAGGAACTTGGTGGCGGAGTGGACGACGATGTCGGCGCCCCACTCGAGCGGACGGATCAGGTAGGGGGTGGCGACGGTGTTGTCGATCACCAGCGGCACGCCGACGTCGTGGGCCACGGCGGCCACGCCCTCGATGTCGAGCACGTTGTTCTTCGGGTTGCCGATCGACTCGCCGTAGAACAGCTTCGTGTTGGGCTGCACGGCGGCCCGCCACGCCTCGGGGTCGTCCATGTCCTCGACGAAGGTGGTGGTGATGCCCATCTTCGGGAGGGTGTAGTGGAGCAGGTTGTAGGTGCCGCCGTAGAGGGCGGAACCGGCGACGATGTGATCGCCGGCCTCGGCGATGTTGAGGATCGCCAGGGTCTCGGCCGCCTGGCCGGACGACACGGCGAGGGCGCCGGGCACGCCGGCGGCGGTGGAGCTGAGGCCGCCCTCGAGCGAGGCGATGCGGGTCTCGAGCACGCCCTGGGTCGGGTTCATGATCCGGGTGTAGATGTTGCCCGGCTCGGCGAGGGCGAAGAGGTTGGCCGCGTGCTCCGCGTCGCGGAACGTGTAGGCCGTGGTCTGGTAGATCGGCACGGCGCGCGAGCCGGTGGCGGCGTCGGGCTCCTGGCCGGCGTGGATCTGGCGGGTCTCGAAACCCCAGGACTCGGTCATGGTCAGTGCTCCCCTTGCGTGCATCCGGACAACATCGGACCATTGTCCGGCCCGACGCCGCACCGTAGCGCCAATTCCCGATGAATCAAGTCGGCAATTCAGACCGCTTGCGTTCGATGTGAACGGCGTCACAAACTGGCACGGACAGCGCACGAGGGCAAGGGGCAGGAGGAACCGATGCTCGAACTCGCCGAGCGGTCACCCACCGGCCACACCGACGCCGACAGTCGCGCCGAGTTCGCCGCGCTGACCGCCGACGTGGCGGCGCTCCCGACGCTCGCCGGACCGGCGGACGACGACGACCTCCATCGCCTCGTCGAGTTCGCCGTCGGGCGGCCCGATCTGTTCGCCCACCTCGATGCCCCGGCCGCCGCCGACCGTCACGAGCGGCTGGTGGCGCTGGGCCGCACCCTCGACCGACGACGCCGGCTCCGCTCGGTGCCGGCCACCGTCGACCAGGCACTCGAGTTCGCCACCGGCGAGCTCCTGCGTCGCGGGTTCGAACGGGCGATGGCGTTCCGTCTCGAGCACGGCGCCCTCCACGTGGCGTCGACCGAGTTCATCGCCCGCACGGCGTGGGCCGAGGAGAACCACCGCAACGCATCGGCCCACCCGGTGCCGTGCGAGCGGGAGCTGCTCGAAGCGGTCGTGATCGGCGCCCAGGTGCCGGCCCTGGTCCACCGACCCCTCGACGACCCGCGGGTCTGGACGCCGATCGTGGGCCGGATGCGCTGCGACGACTACGTGGTGGCCCCCGTCGTGCTCGACGGACGCACGGTCGGGACCATCCACGCCGACTGCTACTTCAGCGGGGCCGCCCTGCGCACCGAGCACCGCGACACGATCGGCGACCTGGCGGCCGAGCTGTCGGGCCACCTGCGGTCGGCCCGGACGGTCGGCGCCGTCGAGCTGAGCGCCCGGGAGGCGGAGGTCTACGACGGCATCCGCCGTGGCCTGTCGAACCGGGAGATCGCCGCCGAGCTCGTGGTCGGCGTCGAGACCGTCAAGAGCCACGTGCGGCGGATCCTCACCAAGCTCGAGGTGCCCAACCGGGCTGCCGCCGCCGCTCTCGCGCTCACGCCGCCGAGGCCCACCAACGACTCGACGCCGAGTGGGGGTAGGCCATCGCGGCGGTGACGCTGGTGCGCATCAGCCGGTCGGCGACCGGGGCGAGGCGCGTGGTCTCCAGCCACCACAGCCGGTTCCAGAACCGGATCCGGGCGATGGCGGCGGTGGCCGACGCCGTCGGGTCGGCGCCGCGCAGGACCGCTTCGGCGGCGGCGACCCCACCCATCGCACCGCACAGGATGCCGTCGGCGTAGTAGGCGGGGATGCCGGCGCTGCACGCCTGCTTGAGTTCGAAGGTGCCGGGCACCCGCGGCGCGGCGGGTCGGGTCCAGTCGGCGCCGGGGACGGCCGCCGCGGCCAGGGTGGCCGCCGGGTCGACCGGGGTGAGCCCGCACGCGTCGCCGATGCCGAGCAGTTCGTCGGTCACCGCCGCCTTCTGACGGTCGGCGGCGGCCCCGGTCAGCTCCTCGGCCCGCACCGGCCGGGCGATGATCCCGTACCACGACGCCTCGGGCGACAGGTGGTCGGTGAAGGGCGTGTAGTAGCCGACGTCGATCGCCCCGTCGCGCTTCACCAGGGGCGCGAACGTCGTGCGCTCCTCGAGGGGCGCGCCCGGGCTGCCGGCGAAGGGCACCTGGGCCGCCACGATGCCCCAGCGGTGCGAGCCCGGCTCGTTGCCGAGGCGCTGGTCGTCGTTGGAGGCGTTGACGACGAGCGGGTTGCGGCCCGGCGCCAGGTCGCGGGCGTCGTCGAGCGACGTCGGCTCGTCCTCGACGAACCGGACGGCGCCGGGTTCGATCGCCTCGCGGATCGCCACGGCCATGCGGGCGTTGCGGAACCCGTACATGATCGGCTTGGTGCCGGTGCGCCGGTGGTTCTGCCAGGCGCCGGCCCGGGAGAACGTCCACCCGTCGGCCGAGCGTTCGGCCATCGCCGCCATCTGACGGGTCGACGCCGCCGTCGGCTGGCCGTTGGCGATCCGGTCGATCACCTCGGTGTGGGTCAGCCCCACCGCCTCGGCCAGGAAGTCGGCGGCACGGGCCCGCAGCGACACGCCGCCGATCAGGCGACGGTCCTCCTCCTTGGTGCGGCCGGCCACCACGACCTTGCCGGCCAGGGCCGGATCGCGGGCGAGACGGGCGGCGAAGGTGAGGCTGGTGATCCCCTGCCCGCCGACGATCACGACGCTGTCGTGGGTCGGGCCGCTCCCCCGCACCCAACGGTCGAGCAGGCCGCGCACCTCCTCGGTCCGCTGTCGGTCGGGTGCGATCGTGGCTGCCATGGAGTCCCCCTCCGGTCGTGGCGTCCCACGATCGTCGCCCGGGGTCTCGATCGGCGGTATCCCTCGATCGGGGGAACCGCGAGGGCCGACGGCCGTACCCCTCGGGGCTACCCCTTGGCGTAGTAGGCGACGTAGGGCAGGTTGCGGTAGCGCTGGGCGAGGTCGAGGCCGTAGCCGATGACGAACGCAGGACCCGGGATCGAGAAGCCGACGTGGTCGACCTGGACGTCGGGGTGGGTCTTGCCCTCGCGCACCAGGAGCGAGACGGTCCGCAGCGATGCGGGCTCCTGCTTGTCGAGGTGGTCGACGAGGTAGGCCATCGTGAGGCCGGAGTCGATGATGTCCTCGACGACGATCACGTGTTTGCCGTGCACCGTGGTGTCGAGGTCCTTGAGGATGCGGACGATGCCGCTCGACTTGGTCTCGTCGCCGTAGGACGACACCGCCATGTAGTCGATCTCCACCGGGCCCTCGATCGCCCGCATCAGGTCGGCGGCGAAGGGGATCGACCCCTTGAGGATGGCGACGAGCAGCAGCGGCTCACCGCCCGTCGCCTCGGTGATCTCCCGACCGAGCTCGGCCACCCGGTCCTGGATCTGGTCGGCCGAGAACAGGATCTCGCCGATCTCGTCGGCGGGCGGCCAGTCGGGTGCAGCGGTCATCGCCCGAGCCTACTTGCCGGTGAAGCTCGCCTTGCCGGGACGCTTGTCCGCGCGCGCCGTCAACCAAGGCCGAGGACCGTGAGCAGTGCCTCGTCCACGCCCCACTGTTCCTCCGAACTGAGGTGCCCCACGAGGTCGCCGAGGCGCGATTGATCGACAGCCCCGAGCTGCTCCACGAGCACCCGGGTCGCCTCCCCGCCAACCTCGACCTCAGGCCGAAACGAGGCCGGTCGAGCGGACCTGGAGGTCGGAGCGACGATCACCGCCGAGCGCGGCAGAAGCTCATCCGCCTGAACCACCACGCCGAATCGGTCCCCGTGCTGCTCGTGCCCGACGCCTTTCGGCAGCCGGAAACGATAGACATCGCCACGGATCACCGGAGCGATTCCATCAACCCTGCGACAGCTGCCATCTCGGCCCGGTCCTCGTCGTCGGCCTCGAGGGCTGCGACCTCGGCGGCGAGCTCCGGCCCCCGCCGAAGACGTCGTGCCGACTCGACGAGCGCACTTCGGATCGCCTCCGAGCGACTCAAGCCCGATGCCTCCAGGGCGCGAAGCGCGCCCGCCGCCTCATCGTCCAGTCGTACCGAGATCGCCTGAGCCATGTCGGTGATGGTAGGACAACTCGACCCGTATCACAAGACGTGATACGCGACGCTGTTGGACTCTCGGGCCGCCTATTTGCCGGTGAAGCTCGCCTTGCCGGGACCGTTCTCGAGGAAGCTGGTGATACCGATCACCGAGTCGTCGGTCTGGAAGGCGCCGACGAACTCCCGCTTCTCGATGGCGATCGCCTCCTCGAGCGAGACGTGGAGGCCGTCCATGATCGCCTTCTTGCAGTTGGCGAGGGCGGCAGGGCCCTTGGCGTAGGAGGCGGCCAGCTCGACGGCGCGGTCGAGCACGGCGTCATCGGCGACGACCTCCGACACCAGGCCGATCTCGAGGGCCTCGGCGGCCTTGACCTGGCGGCCGGAGTAGTTGATCTCCTTGCTCTTGGTCACCCCGACCAGGCGCGTCAGCCGCTGGGTGCCGCCGGCGCCGGGGATGATGCCGAGCAGGATCTCGGGCTGGCCGAACACGGCGCCCTCGCCGGCGATGCGGAAGTCGGTCGACATCGACAGCTCGCAACCGCCGCCGAGGGCGTAGCCGTTGACGGCGGCGATGGTGATCTGGGGCAGGTTCTCGATGGCGAAGTTGGCCTCGTTGAGGACGTCGACCTGGGGCGACGGATCACGGTGATCGCCCTCGATCGGGAACTCGGCGATGTCGGCGCCGGCGGCGAAGATCTTCGGCCCGCCCCAGAGCACGACGCCGCGGATGTCGTCGCGGGTGGCCAACTCCTGGGCGGCGGCGAGCAGTTCGGCGCCGACGGCGGCGTTGAGGGCGTTGACCTTGGGTCGCTCGAGGCGGATGATCGCCACGTTCTCGACCGACGACGCTTCGATGTTGACGAACTCACCCATGACGATTCCCCTTGGTGGTGACGGCCGCCGGTGCGGCCGGCGATTGCAGCAGCCCCGGTGTAGCAGGCTCGGCAGCCCCACGCGAAGAGGACCGTCGGGCGTCGAGCCGGGCCAGCACC
This sequence comes from Acidimicrobiales bacterium, assembly GCA_052032035.1. Lineage (GTDB taxonomy): Bacteria > Actinomycetota > Acidimicrobiia > Acidimicrobiales > SZUA-35 > JAWSVN01. The sequence goes on from JBPEXC010000408.1 coordinate 7,353, forward strand.
GGACCGGCGGTGACGCCGTGGACGACGATCGAGGTGAGGATCGTCGCCACCGCCACCGCCCAGATCTCCCTCGACCTCGGGAACACCTCCTCGTTGACGGCGTGGGCCAGATAGTAGATGGTGCCCATCCCGCGGATCCCGAAGAACGAGGCGGCGCCGCGCACCGCCGGACCGTGGGGGCTGCCGGCGAAGCCGATCCAGCCGGCGACGGGCCGGATGACGAGGACGATCAGCAGCGCCGCGACGACGCCGGTGGCGGTGAGCGACGACAGCGCACCGTCGACGGCGGCACCGCCGAGCAGGAGGAGGAACAGCACGCTGGCGAGCCGCTCGAGCGTCTCGGCGAAGTCGTGCAGCCGCTCGTGGTACTCGTGGTCGACCTCGGACTGGCGGATGACGACGGCGGCGACGAAGACGGCGAGGAACCCGTAGCCGTGCACGAGTTCGCACAGGCCGTAGACGGCGAGGGTGGCGCCGAGGGCCACGAACCCCTCGCTCGTGCGGGCCAGGGCCCAGCCCGAGTCGGGGCGGAACATCGCCCAGCTGACGAGCCGACCGGCGACGAGGCCGACGACCAGCCCCACCCCGAGCTTCACGACCACGTCGTCGAGGAGCCAGCCACCGAACCAGCTGCCGCCGGCGGCGACGGCGATCGCCAGGTTGGTGACCGGGAACGCGAGCCCGTCGTTGAGGCCGGCCTCGGAGGTGAGGGCGAACCGCACCTCGTCCTCGGGCTCCTCGCCCTCGCTCCCCGGGCCCGCCAGCTGCACGTCGGAGGCGAGGACGGGGTCGGTCGGCGCCAGGATTGCGCCCAGGAGGATGGCCGCCGGCAGGGCGAAGCCGAGGAGCGATCCGGCGAGCACGGCCACGGCGAGGACCGTCAGCGGCATCGTGATCCCGAGCAGCCGCCACGTCGAACCCCAGGAACGCCAGCCGATCGGGCGGCGGATCTTCAGGCCGGCGCCCATCAACGAGACGATCACCACGATCTCGGTCAGCCGCTCGGCGTAGATGTCGTCGGTGGCGGGCTGCGGGCCCTCGAGCGACAGCGGCAGCGAGAACACGACCATGCCGAGGGCGACGATCACCATCGGCAGCGAGATCGGCGAGCGAGCGGTCAGTCGGGGGAGCACGGCGGCCCCCAGCACCGCGACGCCGAGGACTGCGAGAAGCACCATGTAGCCATCCACCGGCGCCTCTTACCCACGCGTCGAGCTCTTACCCCGACGATCGGGTGGGCCCCGGCTGCCATTCTCCGGCGGCCGTAGTCTGGCGTCGTGCGGATGATCTCCCTCAACGCCTGGGGTGGCGCGATGTTCGAGCCCCTCGCCGCCTGGCTGCCGACCTGCGGCGCCGACGTGTTGTGCGTGCAGGAGGTGACCCGCACCGCAGGGCTCGGCGGGGCGACCCGCTTCGCCGACGGCGAGCGGGCGCTACCCCAACGCGCCAACCTCTTCGACGACATCGCCGCTCTGCTCCCCGACCACCAGGCGACGTTCGTGGCCAGCGATGCCGGACCGGTCCACGACGCCGCCGGCCGCCGCCACGTGCAGGACTTCGGGATCGCCATGTTCGTGCACGAGCGGCTGACGGTCGGCGAGCAGCTGGCCGAATTCGTCCACGGTGGCTTCGTCGAGCACGACGAGTGGGCGATCGCCGACCGGCCCCGCATCGCCCAGGTGGCCCGGATCATCGACCGCGACCTCCAGTTCGACGACCGGGAGCGCACGGTGACGGTCGCCCACCTCCACGGGCTGCGCGACCCGGCGGGCAAGCACGACACCCCGGCCCGGCGACACCAGGCCGAGCGACTCGCCGAACTGATCGAGCGCACCCGTCGGCCGGGCGACCTCGTGGTCGCGTGCGGCGATCTCAACCTCCTACCCGACAGCGAGACGTTCGCCGTGCTCGCGGGGATCGGGCTCGTCGACCTCGTCGGCACGGCCGACACCCGGACGTCGCACTACCCGAAGCCGGTCCGCCACGCGAACTACCTGCTGGTGTCGGATCCCGAGCAGGTCCGGAGCTTCCAGGTCCCGGCCACCCCCGAGGTCTCCGACCACCGGTTCCTCCAGCTCGAGATCTGAATCGCCACCTGCGGACCGAGAGCTGCCCGGGCGGGACGGTCAGCCGAGCCGGTCGGCGGCCCAGGGCAGCATGCGGCGCACGAGGTCGTCGAAGGCGGCGACGCCGAGCTCGACGTCCGCGAACGCGGTGTCCTCGATGTGGGTGTGGGAGAGCCCGTGGATCGATGGGGTGAACAGCATCACCGTCGGCACCCCGGCGATCACCATCTCGGCCGAGTCGTGCATCGGACCCGACGGCATCACCTGACGCACCCCGCTCCGAGCCTCGACCGCGTCGGCGGCGAACTCGACCAGGTCGGGCTCGAAGGCGATCGGGTCGATCGACCACAACACGTCGAGCTCGCACTCGACGTCCTCCTCGGCGGCGATGCGGGTCGTCAGCTCCTCGAGGCCGGCGACGAGCTCGTCGAGCACGTCGCGGGACAGGTGCCGCATGTCGACGCTGAACTCGGTCCGGCTGTTGACCGCCGTCGGCACGCTCGGGTGGACCCGCCACACGCCGACGGTCGTGAACGCATCGTGGGCCAGGCCCATCTCCCGGATGGCGATCGCCATGCGCGACGCCGCGACCGTGGGGTCGCGGCGCAGCGGGATCGGGGTGGCGCCGGCGTGACAGGCCTGCCCCTTGAGGCGGACCATGCGGCGCTCGACGCCGAGGATGCCGTGGAGGGCTGCGAGCCGGAGGTCGGCGGCCTCGAGGATCGGACCCTGCTCGATGTGGATCTCGGCCGACGCCACGATCGACGACACGACGTCGCCGGCGGTGAGCGCTGTCTCCAGCTCGACGCCGTACTCCCGCACCACGTCACCGAGGGTGCGCCCGTCGTTGTCGACCAGGTCGCGCACGGCGTCGACGTCGAGCGTGCCCGACACGGCGCCGGAGCCGAACAGCGACCGACCGAACCGGGCGCCCTCCTCGTCGGCCCAGTCGACCACGCTCACCGACACCGGGAGCTCGACGCCGTCGCGGTGCAGGGCCCGCAACACCTCGGCGCCGGCCAGCACCCCGAGGCAGCCGTCGAGCCAGCCGCCGTTGGGCACCGAGTCGAGGTGGCTGCCGAGCACGACCCGCTCCGGGCGGGCGCCCTGGAGCGTCACCCACAGGTTGCCGGCGGGGTCGGTCGAGACGTCGACCGGGATGCCGTCGAAGGTCGACACGAACCAGTCGCGGGCCCGCTGCCATGGCTCGGTCCAGGCCAGTCGGGCGCTGCCGAGCGGCGGCCCGTCCCACGGCTCGCCGCCCACGGTCTGGGGCGCGCCGCCCTCGACCGGCGTGGACGTGAGCGAACGGAGTTCGAGGAGGTCGGCGACGACGCGAGCGGAATCGGCTGGCATCCCCGCACCGTACGGGATCCGGCGATCCGGGGTGCCCGAACGCCGGGGTGGCGGCGTGCCCGAGGCCCGGGTCGTGTGACCCCAATCTCCGGGTGCAGCCCGCCCGACCGGCCACATCGGCGACGCCCGGCAGTAGCGTCGGGAGACATGACTGCGGGATCCCCGTCGCTCCGGGCCACCCATCTCGAACGACTCGACGGCGGCCAGGTCGACGTGCTCGTCGTGGGCGGCGGCATCAACGGTGCCGTGTCGGCGGCGGCCCTCGCGGCCCGCGGCGTCGACGTCGCCGTGATCGACCGGGGCGACTGGGCGTCGACCACGAGCCAGGAGTCGTCGAACCTGGTGTGGGGCGGGTTCAAGTACCTCGAGAACTACGAGTTGAAGCTCGTGTGGGACCTGTGCACGTCGCGCAACGAACTGCTCGACGCCTACCCCAACCGCATCGTCGAGATCGACTTCCTCGCCACCCTCGACACCACCGCCCCGTTCCCGGTGGGCCTGGCGGCGCTGGGCGCGCTCGGCTACTGGGGCATCGGCCGCTTCGCCACCAAGGCGCCCCGCGTCTACCGCCCCGCCGGCATCGCCAAGCGCGAGCCGATCGTGAAGACCGACACGGCCAAGGGCGGCATCCGCTATGCGGACGCCTACCTTCCCGACAACGACGCCCGCTTCGTGTGGGACTTCGTGCGCTCCGCGATCGACCACGGCGCCACCGCCGCCAACTACTGCGAGCTCGTCGGCGCCGAGCGCCGGGGCAAGCACTGGGTGGTACGACTGCGCGACACCTCGGCGGTGGCCGACGGCGGCGCCCCCGGCCCGATCTTCGAGATGACGGCCCGCACCATCGTCAACGCTGCCGGCCCCTACGTCGACGGGCTCAACGAGCGCTGGGACCTGAAGACCGATCATCGCATCGTGTTCTCCAAGGGCATCCACCTCGTCGTGCCCCGCCTCACCGACACCCCCGGCGGCCAGGACCGGGTGCTCGCCTTCTTCGACGACACCGGCCGGCTGTTCTACGTGATCCCGATGGCGCACCGCTCGGTGATCGGCACGACCGACACCCGCACCACCGACCCCGACGAGGGGGTGACGGCCGAGGATCGGCGGTTCCTGCTCGAACAGATCAACGCCCGCCTCCACCTCGACACGCCCCTCACCGAGGACGACATCATCGGCGAACGCTGCGGGGTGCGTCCCCTCGTGGTGAAGAACGACGGCGACGACCGACGCGACACCGACTGGACGTCGCTGTCGCGCAAGCACGAGATCGAGATCGACACGACCAAGGCGGTGGTCACGCTGTTCGGCGGCAAGCTGACCGACTGCCTCAACGTCGGCGCCGAGGTGGTCGAGGCCGTCGAGTCGCTCGGGGTGGTCGTCGGCGACGAGACGCCGGGCTGGTTCGGCGAACCCCCGCAGAGCGAGCACGATCGGTTCGTGCGTCGAGCCCGGGCCGCCGGCCTGGGTCGAGCGCCGTCGATCGAGCGCGACGCCACGATGGCCGACGTGTTGTGGCGGCGCCACGGCACCGCGGCGTTCGACGTGCTCGACGCGATCGAGGCCGACCCCCTCCTCGGGGTCGAGGTGCTGGCCGAGAGCGACCTGTTGCGGGCCGAACTCGACGTGATGGCCCGACGAGAGATGATCGTCCGCTTGGACGACCTGGTGCGGAGGCGAACCAAGCTGGCGTTGGTGACGCCTGCGTCGTCCCTGGCAACGGATCCGGGGATGGCCGAGGTGCACCAGCGGCTGGCGCTGTCACCGGCATCGCCGGTGACCAGCTGATCCCCGACCCGACCGCCCCCGCCCCGACCCTTCCTGGAGTCCCCGTGCCCCGCATCGCCCTCCTGTCCGGCAGCGCTCGCGCTGCCTCGGTCCATCTCGCCCTGCTGCGAGCCACCGAGAAGCTGTTCGCCGACCGTGGGGTGGAGGTCGACTGGCTCGACCTCGGCGCCGCCGACCTGCCGATCTACCACGGCGACGTCGACGCCACCGACGGCCCGCCGGCGGCCGCCGCCGAGCTCACCGGTCGCCTGGCCGCCGCCGACGGCCTCCTGATCGCGTCGCCGGAGTACAACGGCGGCCCGTCCGGCCTCCTCAAGAACGGCATCGACTGGATGACCCGGGTCGACAAGACCGCGTTCCAGGGGCGCCGCATCGGACTGCTGGCGGCGTCGCCCGGCGGCAAGGGCGCCCGCCACGGCCTCGGCCAGCTCGAGGCGATCCTGCGCTGGATGCAGTGCGACGTGCACGAACCCCACTTCAGCGTGCCCGCGATCGGCGACCACCTGCGCGACGGCGAGGTCGCCGGCCCGATCCTCGACGAGCTCGGCGCCTGGCTCGACGCCTATCTCGCCGCGTCGGCGCCGGCGTCGGGCCAGAGCCCCGCCACCCCGTAGACGAACTGCGCCGCGGGGTCGATGCCCTCGAAGGGTT
>JBPEXC010000409.1:0-2456 GCA_052032035.1 Acidimicrobiales bacterium
ATCGCCAACGCCACGATGCTCGCGGTGGCGGTGGCCTCCTTCGTCGTCCCGGGACGCCTCGACGCGGTCGGCATCACCGCCTGGGCGATCGGGCTGGTCGGGGCCGGGATCTCGGTGGCGCTCGCCGCCGGCCTCCGCTCGAGCCGCCTGGCAGCACTCGGCGTCGGCGCCGTGATGGTGCCGATCGCAGCCGAGCGAGTGGCGTCGGGATCGCCGGACGCCCTCCTGATCGGCGCCGTCGGTGCCGTGTTCGCCGTCGGGGTGCTCGTCCTGCCGGCCCTGCTCGACGCCGCCGCCGGCGACACCACTGCGACCGAGCGCCACGCCGTGGTCGCCACGGCGCCGTGGTTGTTGGTGGTCGGCGAGCTGCTCCTCGACCCGGCCGACGCCGCCCTCGGCGTCGCAGCGGGAACGCTGGCGGCGGTGCTGCTCGCCCTCGCCCACGCCGGCGCCGCCACCCTCCACCCCGTGCATCGCCGATCGATCCAGCTGTCCGCGATGATGAGTGCGGCCATCGGCGCCGGACTCCTCCTCGCCGGGCCGAGCCTGCTCGTGGTGCTCGCCCTCGAGGTCGCCGGGCTCGGCTGGCTGCGCCGTCAGGGCGGCGACGATGGTCGACTGTTGGGGGCGATCGCCGTCGTCGGAGTGCCGCTCGCCCTCCACCTCCTGGTGGAGACGACCGAGGCGTGGGTCGTCGATGCCCCGTTCGCCGCCGACCTGATGATCGGGGCGGCCGCTGCGATCCTGTGCATCGCAGCCTGGCTGCTCGGCGCCGCCGGGGCCCGCTCGGCGGCGATCGCCGGCCCCGGCTTCGGGCTGCTGTGGCTCGGGGCGGCGCTCGTCCACCTGCCCCAGGGCCAGATGCTGGTGTCCCTGTCGTGGGCGATGCTCGGCCTCGGCCTGCTGGCGGCCGGCGCGCTGACCGGTCGTCAGCCGGTGCTGGCCGGCGGGGTCGGCGTCATCGTCCTCACGGTCGGCAAGCTCGTCACCGTCGACCTCGCCGAGGTCGACACCCTGTGGCGGGCTGCCCTGTTCTTCGTGGTCGGCGCAGCGATGGTGCGGATGGGTTACGCCCTGCCGGGGCTGACCCGGAACGTCTCCGCCACCGACACCGAGGCCGCTCCGGCGAGGTCGGCCGACGAGTGGCCGACGACCACCTCGTAGTCGCCGGCGGCGACCACCCACCCCGGGGTCCGATCGAACCTCGGCACCGGGAACATCCGAAGGCTCGGCCGGTAGGCGTCGACGGTCGCCTCCCAGGCCGGGTCGGGTTCGTGCCAGTGGGCGAAGGCCCGGTTGTCGAGGGTGAACGCGACGTCGGTCGACTCGCCCGGCTCGAGGAACACCTTGGCGAACGCCTTCAGTTCCTTGGTCGGTCGGGGCACCGGCGTCGACGGGTCGGCGGGTGCCACGTAGCACTGCACCACGTGGCTGCCGGCCCGTTCACCGGTGTTGGTCACCGTCGTCGTGACCGTCAGCGCCACCTCCGGGTCGACGGTGCCGGCGCTCGGCTGCGGCTCGGCGATCTCGAAGGTCGTGTAGCCGAGCCCGTGCCCGAAGGGGTAGGCCACCGGCAGCCGGCGGCTCTCGTACCAGCGGTACCCGACGAAGACCTCCTCGCCGTAGCGCACCACGCCGTTGCTGCCCGGGAAGGTGCCGAACGACGGGTTGTGTTCGACCCGCTCGGGATAGGTGGTGGGCAGGCGACCGCCCGGCTCGGCCTCGCCGAACACGATGTCGGCGAGTGCCTCGGCCATGCCCTGCCCGCCGAAGTGGACCTGCAGGACGGCGGCGACGTCGTGGCGCCACGGCAGGTGGACCGGGGCGCCGGTGTTGAGCACGACCACGGTGCGCGGGTTGGCGGCGGCCACCCGTCGGATCAGCTCGTCCTGCTCGCCGGGCAGGTCCATCGAGGTGCGGTCCCACCCCTCCGACTCCCAGTCGTCGTTGGTGCCGACGAACACGACGGCGACGTCGGCCGCAGCCGCCGCCTCGCAGGCCCGGTCGATCCCGCCGCTGGGAACGGGCACCCGGACGCCGACCTCGACGCCGGAGAACTCCCGGATCGGGGAGCGATATTCGATCAACAGGTCGTAGCGCCGGCCGGCGACGAGCTCCTTGGTCCCGATGATCGGAGTGGAGCCCGAGCCGAAGAAGGCGGCCGATCGCGGCAGATCGAGGTCGAAGCCGTCGCACACGACCTCGCCGTCGAGGGTGAACCGGGCGTGGACGACCTGGGTCATCTCGAAGGTGTAGGTGCCGGTCACCGGCGCGAGGTAGGAGCCGGACAGGCGGGCCGAGTAGCCCTCGGGGTCGTCGGTGGTGGGCGGGTCGCCGAAGATCAGCTTGGTCTGGTCCCGGGAGCCGGTGGCGACGGCCGGCCCGGTCGGGTCGAGCCCGGCGACGATCTCGAGGCGGAGGTCGCTGCCGGCGACGATCTCGCCGTCGTCGCCGGC
>JBPEXC010000041.1:0-9255 GCA_052032035.1 Acidimicrobiales bacterium
ACACCGACGCCGACGGCGTGCTCGACGACGACGAGCGCGGCCGCTTCCCCGGCGTCACGATCGTGCTCCGGTCCGGGGCGGTCGAGGTCGCCCGCACGACCACCGCACCCGACGGCACCTACGCGTTCCGCGGCGTGCTGCCGGGCGACTACACCGTCGACGAGGAGCAGCCGACCGGCGCGGGCTCGACCACCCCCAACCGGGTGCCGATCTCGGTCGGGGTCGGCATCGTGTCCGGCATCGACTTCGGCGACAACCTGGCGTCGGTCGCCGGGGTGGTGTGGCACGACGTCGACGGCGACGGACACCGCGGCGCCACCGAGCCCCTCCACGCCGGCCTGCCCGTGCAACTCCTCGACGAGCGGGGCACGGTCGTGGCCACCACCGCCACCGATGCGGCCGGGGCGTACGAGTTCCGCTCGGTCGCGGCGGGCACCTACCAGGTCGTCCCGCAGGTCCCGGCCTCGATGACCGGCACCGTGCCCGGCGAGAGTCGCCTCGACTGGACGACGGGGTCGACCGTCGACCTGGTGCTCGCCTCCCAGCCCTGCGGCGGCGCCGGCCGCGGGATCTGTCCGCCGCCGCTGCCGTCGGTCACCGACGTCGACCTCGGGCTCGTCGCCGCCGAGAGCGATCTGGCGATCAGCGTGTCGCCGCCGAGGGGCCTCGCCCGGGAGGGCAACGATCTCGAGTGGACGATCGCGGTGCGCAACGTCGGGGAGACCCCGCAGCGGCAGCCGGTCGTGGTCCACGAGGTGCCCGACGCCCTGTGGCTGTCGTCGATCGACGGCGACGACTGGGTCTGCACGGTGATCGCCAGGCAGGTCACCTGCCGCTACCAGGGCCACCTGCTGCCGGGCGACGCCGCACCCACCCTGACGATGACGACCGTGGTGGTCGCCGGGTCGGGGGAGGTGGAGGTGACCGCCGGGGTCGCCCCCGGGCCCACCGGCATCACCGAGATCGCGCCCGCCGACAACGTGTCGGTCGCCGGCATCACGATCGAGCGCACCGCCGCCGCCCTCGCCCTCACGGGCGTGGGGCCCTCGGTCGCCCTGATCGGTCTGGCACTGGTCGTCGCCGGCGTGGTGTTCCGCACGGCGTCGAGGCTCAGTCCGGCACGCCGATCCTGATACCTCGGATGCGGGCCTCTCGCACCAGCTCCCCGGGCAGCGTGGGGGTGAACGTGATACGCCGGACCGTCAGCCCCTGCACCCCGTCCCTGGCCCGCAGCGCCAGCGGGGTGTCGTCGACGAACTCGACGAGCAGCGCCACCCCGCGCGACCCGGCGGTGAGGTCGAGCAACTCGCCCTTGTCGAGCGGGACGGGCCCGAGCGAGGCGATCCCCGGCCGCTGCATGAGGAGCGACTCGGCGAGGGCGTAGTGGTCGTGGAGCACGAAGCCGGCGGGCACGAACACCACCCAGCGGCGGGAGAGCTGGTGGAGTCGGCGCACCCCGACCCATGCCAGCCCGAGGCCGACCACCGTGACCACGCCGCCGACGATCGGGCGGCCCGACGCCACCAGGAGGGGGCCGAGGACCGGACCGGCGACCGTCAGCACCCACAACAGCTGCACGGGGCCGAGCATCAGGGGGGCGGGCGGGCGCAGCGCCATGCGCCGCTCGGGGCCGTAGGCCGACCCGTTGACCATGCGGTCGCCGACGAGGGGGAGGAAGGTGACGGCGGCGACGACCACGCCGGCGCCGATCGCGCCGACCGACGCCGCCGTCCACGTGCCCGTGAGCGCGGCGACCGCGAGGGGACCGACCGCCACGAGCGGCGAGACGGTGCGCAGGGCGGTGAGGCCGGCCGTCGACGGGGCGAGGAGGGCGACGAGGCCGACGAACCACACCGCCCACGCCCCGACCTCGACGGTGAGCCCGACGTCGTCGCCCACCTCGGCGAGCCCGTCGCCGAGGCCGAAGCCGACGAGGGCGGGGAGGACGAACCAGAGCAGCCGGGCGGGCCACAGATCGAGTCGGGCGAGGAGGGCGGCCATCGCCCGACAGTGTGGCCGCACGATCGGCCAATTCCCCGATCGTGGCCCGGCGGACGGCAGTTGGCGACCGTGACGGGTGTCACCCTACGGTGTCAGGCATGACCGAGATCCAGGGGACCTGTGACGACCGCTTCTCGACGCTGCCCGAGCTGCTGCAGGGCATGCTCGACAGCGGCCAGGACCTCGGGCTGTCGGCGGCGGTCGTCGTCGAGGGTGAGCCGGTCGTCGACCTGTGGGGCGGCTGGGCCGACCCGGACCGGACCACGCCGTGGGGCGCCGACACGGTCACCAACGTGTGGTCGACCACCAAGACGATGACCAACCTGTCGGCCCTCGTCCTCGCCGACCGCGGCGCGATCGACCTCGACGCGCCGGTCGCCGACTACTGGCCCGAGTTCGCCGCCGCGGGTAAGGAGGGCGTGCTCGTGCGCCACATCCTGTCCCACACGAGTGGCGTGTCGGGGTGGGAACAGCCGATCACGGTCGAGGACCTCTACGACGGTGAGGCCGCCGCGGCCCGCCTCGCCGCCCAGGCACCGTGGTGGGAGCCGGGCTCGGCCCTCGGCTACCACGCGCTCAACCAGGGCCACCTGGTCGGCGAGGTGATCCGACGGGTCGACGGTCGATCGCTCGGCGCCTTCTTCCGAGAGGAGATCGCCGAGCCGCTCGGCGCCGACTTCTGGATCGGCACCCCGGCCGAGGTCGACGATCGGATCGCCGCTGTGGTGCCGCCGCCCCCGCTCGACCTCGGCGGTGCCCTGCCGCCCGATCACGTGGCGATCCGCACCCTCACCGGGCCGCTGAGCCCGCCCGAGATCACCTGGACCGAGGGCTGGCGTCGGGCCGAGATCGGCGCCGCCAACGGCCACGGCAACGCCCGCAGCGTCGCCAGGGTCCAGTCGGTGGTGTCGAACGGCGGGACCGTCGACGGCATCACGCTGCTCGGGTCCGACACGATCGACCGCATCTTCGAGCCCCAGGGCGACGGGCTCGACCAGGTGATCTTCCTGACCGCCACCCAGGGCATCGGCTACGCCCTCGCGTCGCCCGACCTGCCGTGGATCCCGACCGACGGGCGCGTCTGCTTCTGGGGTGGCTACGGCGGGTCGATGGTCGTCAACCACCTCGACTCCCGCACGACCGCCGCGTTCATGATGAACAAGATGCAGGCCGGGATCCTGGGCAACGAGTCGAGCGCCGCGTTCATCCACGCCGTCTTCTCGGTCTGAGCGGGACACGCGATCGTCCCGGACGGGAAACCTGCCGCTCACATCGTGCGGCGAGCCTGCGGCGATGGTGTTGCGCGTCCTCGACCACATCGATCACCTCGTCACCTTCGACGCCGACGACCGTGAGCTGACCGACGCCACCGTCGTCTGGCGCGACGGCTCGATCCTGGCGGTCGGCGACCCGGCGGCGCCGGTCGACCTCGACGCGATCGCATCCCCCGGCGAGCGGGTGGAGCGCCTCGACGGTCGGGGGCGGATCGTCACGCCCGGCTTGGTCAACGCCCACCAGCACATCACCCAGGTCGGGTTCCGGTCGCTGCGAGGCATGGAGCGGGCCCCGATCCTGCCGTGGCTGCGGCGCCTCACCGAGACGGTGCTCGAGCGGGCCGAGACCGGACGGTTCGGTCCCGACGCGGTGCGGGCCCTGGCGCTCGCCGGGTTCGCGGAGTCGGTCGCCGGCGGCGCGACCTGCGTCGGTGAGCAGCACTATCACTTTCCACGGCTCCACGTTCCACAGCTTGCCGACGGCGAGCGCGACCGACTGCTCGACGCGATCATCGACGCCGCTCGCATCGTCGGGATCCGGCTGAACGCCGGCCGCGGCTGCCTCACCCGCACCGCCGAGCAGGGGGCGGGCGCTCCGCCGGGGGTCATCGAACCGTTGTCATCGGTCGTCGACGACTGGGAGCGCCTGATCGAGACCCACCACGACCCGGCCCCGGGGGCGATGGTCCGGGTCGACCTCGCTCCCTGCGGTGTCCACACCGACACCGTCGAGACCTTCGCCGCCGCGGCCGAGCTGGCCGCTCGCCATCGCGGCGTCGGCCTCCACACCCACGGCTACGAACAGGTCGACACCGACTTCGCGGCCGAGCGTGGCACCACGGTGTGGCGGATGCTGTGCGACGCCGGCTGGGACCGTCCGGGCACGTGGTTGGCCCACATGGTCGACCCGCCCGACGACGAGATCGCCGCCTTCGCCGCCGCCGGCGTCGGGGTGGCCCACCTGGTGGCCCCCGACCTGCGCATGGGGTGGGGCCTCGCGCCGGTGCGACGCTACCTCGAGGAGGGCGTGACCCTCGGCTTCGGGACGACCGGCTCGGCGTCGAACGACGGCGCCAACCTGCTCGGCGATCTCCGGGTCGCCGCCCTCGCCCATCGGATGGACCCCGACCCCGAGCGGTGGCCGACGGTCCGCGAACTGTTGGCGATGGCCACCCGAGGCTCGGCGGCGTGCCTCGGTCGGCCCGACGCCGGCCGGATCGAGGTCGGCGCCGTGGCCGACCTCGCGGCGTGGAGTCTGCACGGCGTCGACCGGGTCGGCATCGACGACCCCGTCGTCGGCCTGGTGCTCACCGGGCTCAGCGACCGGGCCGATCTGGTCGTCGTCGACGGCGAACCCGTCGTGGTCGGGGGAGCGGTCACCACCGTCGACGAAGCCGAGGTGGCGGCCGCCGCCCGCGCCGTCTGCTGAAGTACGGGCGTTTAGGCTGAGTGGGTGCCAGCCACCCGTTCGCTCGCCCTCGCCGCCGCCCTCGTCCTGTCGCTCGGAGGCGCCGCCTGCACCTCGGGTTCCGACGGATCCGGCGATGCCGCGGAGGCCGCCGGTCCCGTCGACCTGACCGCCGAGGAGATCCTCGCCGCCACCTCCGACGCCATGGCCGGCATCTCCTCGGTGGCGTTCACCATCACCCAGGAGGGCGCCGAGGTCCCGATCGACGAGGGCGGGCTCGTCACCTTCTCCGCCGCCGACGGTCGGTATGCGGCGCCCGGCTCCGCCGAGGCCCTCGTGGCCGTCGACGCCCTGGGCGCCGCCACCGAGATCGGCGCCGTCGCCATCGACGGCACGGTCTGGATCACCAACCCCCTCACCGGCAACTGGGAGGAAGCGCCGGCGGTCTTCACCTTCGACCCGGCCCTGATCTTCGACGCCGAGGTCGGACTGCCGGCCCTCCTCGCCGACGGCATCGCCAACCCGACGCCGGCCTCCCAGCTGCCCGCCGACGATGGCACCTACACCCTCACCGGCGACGTCGACCCATCTCGCATCGCCGCCCTCACCGGCGGGTTGGTCAACGACGTCACCGACGTCGACCTGGTCATCGACGCCGAGACCTCCCTGATCGAGACCCTCGGGTTCGCCGTCGACGTCGGTGGCACCGTCTCCACCTGGAACCTCACGATGAGCGAGTACGACGCCGACGTGACGATCGAACCACCAGAGCTCGGCTGAGTCGGTGACCTCCCCCGGCGCGGTCGACCGCCGCGCCCTCGCCGCGGTCGCCTTCGGCGTCTTCGTCGCCGCCGACGACCTGATGGTCGTGGCCACGATGCTGCGGCCGATCATCGACGACCTCGGCCTCGTCCTGCCCGACGACCTCGACGCCACCGCCTGGATCGTCAATGTCTACCTGATCGCCTACCTCACGGTCATGCCCCTCGCCGGTCGCCTCAGCGACCGCTTCGGGCGACGCAGTGTGTTCGTCGCCGCGATGGCCCTGTTCGCGCTCGGCTCGGTGGTCGTGCCGCTCGCGTCGTCGCTGCCGATGCTGCTGGTCGGCCGGGCCCTCAGCGCCCTCGGGGGTGGCGCCCTCGTGCCGATCGCGTTCGCCACCGCCGGCGACCTCCCCGCCGCCCGCCGCCCCCGGGCCCTCGGCCTGATCGGCGCCATCGAGACCCTCGGCTGGGTGTGGGGACCCCTCTACGGCGCGCTCCTCGTGCGATTCCTGACCTGGGAGTGGCAGTTCTACCTCAACCTCCCCCTCGCCCTGGTCGGCGCCGTCGTCGGTTGGCGGCTCCTGCCCGGCCGCCGCGACGCCGCGGCCCGCCTCGACCTCGTCGGCGCCGCCCTGCTGTCGGCATCGCTGGTGTCGGTCAACGTCGCCCTCCTCGGGCGGGCGAAGATCCAGACCGTCAGTGGCCTCGAGGACCTCCGCGGCGGATCGTCGAACTGGACCGAGAGCGGCTGGGTGATCGCGGCCGCCATCGTGTCGACCATCGGGCTCGTCGCGTGGCTCGCGACCCGCCGGGGCCGACCGGCGATCCTCGCCGTCGCCGCGGTGCGGGGACGTCGGGCCCGTGCCGCGTTGGTGGTCAACGTGTTGGCCAGCGTCGGCCTCGTCGTCGCCCTGGTCAACGTGCCGCTCTTCATCAACGTGGTCCGCCAAGCCGACGGCTACCGGTCGGCGGCCCTGGTGTCGGGCGTGCTGCTCACCGCCCTCACCGGCGCGATGGCCGTCGCCTCCTACGGCGGCGGTCGGCTCACCGAACGGCTCGGGCTGCGCCGACCGAGCCTCGGCGGGCTGGCGGTCGCCCTCGTCGGTTTCGCTGCGATGGGCTGGGGCTGGGACCGCGACACCGCCTCGACGGTCCAGGCGGTCGGCCTCGCCGTCGCCGGTGTCGGCCTCGGCCTCGCCCTCGCCCCCACCTCCGACGCCGTGGTCGGGTCCGTCGACGACCGCGACCGCGGCAGCGCTGCCGGCCTGGTGATCATGGCCCGGCTGTTCGGGTTCTCGATCGGGCTCGCGTCCCTCACCGCGTGGGGTCTCCACCGCTACGAGGTGTTGCGCGACGACCTCGTGCTGCCGGCCCTCGGCGAGGAGGGCTTCGAGCAGGCGCTGGCCGACGGCGTGGTCGACATCACCACCACCGCGCTGGCCGAGACCTTCGTCGGTTCCGCCCTCGCGCTCGTGGTCGCGATCGTGCTGGTCGCCGCCACCTTCGGTCGGGCCGGCGGACCCGTGGCTGTCACACCGGGCGACGTATCCTCACCGGGGTGAGCGACGCCGTCAGCCCCGATGCCGAGACCGCCCCGAACCCGTCGGCCCGGGTCGACGAACTGCGGGCCCTGATCGCCCACCACAACGAGCTCTACCACAGCGTCGGCGCCCCCGAGATCCCCGACGCCGACTTCGACGCCCTCGTGCGCGAGCTCTCCGACCTCGAGACCGCCCACCCCGAGCTCGCATCCGAGGCGTCGCCGACCGCGTCCGGGGTCGGCGCCCCGATCTCGGCCACCTTCGCGCCGGTCACCCACGCCGTGCCGATGATGAGCCTCGACAACGCCTTCGACGAGGGCGAGCTACGTGCGTGGGCGGAGCGGGTGGCCCGAGGCCTCGAACTCGACGACGCCGCCGCCTCGGTCGGCTACGTGTGCGAGCTCAAGATCGACGGCATCGCCCTGTCGATCCGCTACGAGGACGGCGAGATGGTGCAGGCCGCCACGCGGGGCAACGGCCGGGTCGGCGAGGACATCACCGCCAACATCGCCACGATCGACGTCATCCCCAAGACCCTGCCCGCCGGGTCGCCGCCCGTGGTCGAGGTGCGGGGCGAGGTCTACCTCCCCGTCGCCCGGTTCGACGCCCTCAACGAGGCCCAGGAGGCGGCCGGGCTCGCCCGCTACGCCAACCCCCGCAACACCGCGGCCGGGTCGCTCCGTCAGAAGGACCCGACCGTCACCGCGTCGCGTGGCCTGAAGTTCTGGGCCTACCAGCTCGGCCAGGTCGACGACGGGCCCACCCTCGACACCCACGCCGCCGCCCTCGACTGGCTCGGCGAGCTCGGTTTCCCGGTCAACCCCGAGCGCCGGGTGGTGTCGACGATCGACGAGGTGGTGGCCTACGTCGAACGCACCACCGCCGCCCGCCACGACCTCGAGTACGAGATCGACGGCGTGGTGGTGAAGGTCGACTCGCTCGCCGCGCAGCGTCGGCTCGGTTCCACCGCCCGAGCACCCCGTTGGGCGATGGCCTACAAGATGCCGCCGGAGGAGAAGACGACGACGCTCAACGCCATCCAGGTGTCGATCGGTCGCACCGGCAAGGCCACGCCGTTCGCCGTGCTCGAGCCGGTGTTCGTCGGCGGGTCGACCGTGCAGATGGCCACGCTCCACAACGCCGACCAGGTGGCCCTGAAGGACGTGCGGCCCGGCGACACCGTCATCGTCCGCAAGGCCGGCGACGTGATCCCCGAGGTGTTGGCGCCGGTGTTGGCCGAACGGCCCGACGGGCTCGAGCCGTGGGTGTTCCCGAGCGACTGTCCCGTGTGCGGCGAGGAGCTGGTGCGGCCCGAGGGCGAGGCCCACACGTTCTGCGTCAACCCGCTGTGCCCGGCCCGTCAGCATGCTCAGATCGAATACTTCGCCAGCCGTGGCGCGATGGACATCGACGGGGTGGGGGAGCGCAGCGTCGCCACCTTCCTCGCCGAGGGGATCATCGCGGATGTCGGCGACCTGTTCTTCATCGACTGGGACAAGGTCGGTGCCCTCGAGGGCTACGGCCAGGTGTCGGTCGACAACCTCACCGCCGCGATCGAGGCGGCTCGGCATCGGCCCCTCGCCAACCTGCTCGTCGGCCTCGGCATCCGCCACCTCGGGCCGTCGGGGGCGGGAGCGCTGGCCGAGGGCTTCGGTCACCTCGACGCCATCATGGCGGCGTCGGTCGAGGAGATGGCCGCCGTCGATGGGGTCGGGCCGGTGATCGCCCAGAGCGTCGCCGACTACTTCGCGTCCGACAAGGCGAGGGAACTCGTCGAGAAGTTCCGGGAGGGCGGCGTCAACCTCACCGGGCCCGAGAAGTCCGAGCTGCCCCAGGTCCTCGAGGGCAAGGCGGTCGTCGTCACCGGCGGACTGGAGAACTACAGCCGCGACGGTGCGGCCGACGCGATCAAGAGTCGAGGCGGCAAGAGCCCCGGGTCGGTGTCGAAGAAGACGTTCGCCGTCATCGTCGGCGAGGCCCCCGGCGCATCGAAGGTCACCAAGGCCGAGGACCTCGGCATCCCCATGCTCGACGAGGCCGGCTTCGAACACGTCCTCGCCACCGGCGAACTCCCACCCGGCGCTGTCCCTGAGGCTGAGGCTGTCCCCGACGAAGCTGGCGCCGCCCCTGAAGCCCCGGAGGCCTCCTAGCCACGCCGAAGGCGCTGGCTCGCCGTTCTCGTACGAGTTCGCGTCACTTCTGACCCGAACGCACGAGAGTTCGGGGTCAGTCGGTGATGCCGCCGTAGGTGGTGGCGACGCCGCGGC
>JBPEXC010000410.1:0-6039 GCA_052032035.1 Acidimicrobiales bacterium
CGAGGCGTCCGAGGCCGATCTGGAGGGCGCTGGCCAGCACGGTCGCGGCGAAGAGGTAGTCGACGCCGTGGTCGGCGACGAGGTCGACGACCACGAGCGCCATGGCGCCGGTGGCGGCCGAGATCATGCCGGGGCGACCCCCGGCGAACGCGATCACGATCGCGATCGAGAACGAGGCGTAGAGCCCGACCGCCGGATCGACGCCCGCGATGATCGAGAAGGAGATGGCCTCGGGGATGAGGGCGAGGGCCACCACCAGCCCGGAGAGCAGTTCGACCTTGGGGCGGCCGACGAAGGCGGCCGGGTCGAGGGTGCGTGCAGGCGCGTACGAAGAAGGTGCAGTCATGCGGCGGGGCCGGGGCGAAACGGGGGCTGCCCCCGGGCCCAGAGCGGGGGCGTCCGAACCCTAGCCGTGGTCGCAACCACCACCGTCCGCGGTGACATCTGACCGTGGCAGACGCCTCGCCGGCGCTCCGAGGTCGCGGTCGGGGGGTGACAGACCTAGCGGGTCGTGTTAAGTTCGCCTTCTGACGGACCGAAGCAGTTCCTGAGGAGGAGAGTCGCGTGGTCGGACGAAGTGGACGAGGAGTGCCTTGCCGGGTCGAACCCGTCGACGGCGCCGGTCGCTTCGTCGTGATCTCGGACCGGCTCGACGGCATCCCCGCCCGCCAGGTCGTGGTCGGTCGTCCGTCGCTGGTCGCCGCCCGCCGGTGGTGCCGCACGCTCCGCCGTGTCGACCGCGTCGTCCTCGCCCACTCGGCCGACGGCTGGGCCGCCACGATCCACGGGGTCGGGCATCGCCGTGCGGTCCGCTGCCAGGTGTCGATCGACACCGCTCTCGCCCTGGTGCTCGGCGGGGTTCCCGCCGGCTTGATCGAGCGCTCGTCCGACGCTCGCCCGACGGAGGTCGTCTCGTGATCGTCTGCCACTGCGAGGTCGTCAACGACCGCACGATCGCGGCGTGCGTCGCCGCCGGTCACACCTCGGTGGAGCAGATCACCGCCGCCTGCTCCGCCGGGGGTGACTGCGGCCGCTGCCACGAGACGATCGAGCGCATCGTCGACGAGGTGGTCGAGACCGTCACCCCGGTCACGATCGCCGCCTGAACGGCCCCGGCACGGGCGCGCGCAACGGAGCTCGGACACGTCAGCACGCTGTCGGCGCGGTTGGGTACGGTGACGGCCATGGAAGGCTCAGCCGAGATCATCGAGTTCCTCAACGAGGCGCTCACCGCGGAACTCACCGCCATCAACCAGTACTTCGCCCACTCCAAGCTCTGTGACAACTGGGGCTGGGGCAAGCTCGCGGAGAAGTACCGCGAGGAGTCCTTCGAGGAGATGCGCGACGCCGAGACGCTGATCGACCGCATCATCATGCTCGACGGCATGCCCAACCTGCAGCGCATGGGCAGCGTGCGCATCGGCGAGACGGTGCTCGAGCAGCTCCAGGTCGACCGTGAGCTCGAGGTGGCGGCGATCGACCGCTACCGCCGCGGCGTCGTGCTGGCGCTGGAGAAGGGCGACCCGGGCACCCGCGAGATGCTCGAGAAGCTGGTGCTGGCCGAGGAGGAGCACCTCGACTGGATCGACACCCAGCTGTCGATGATCGAGGACATCGGCATCGACCTCTACACCCAGGCGCAGATCTAGGGGTCCGGCTCTGGGAGCCCGGCCGGAGCGTTCCCTAAGCTCCGGCCATGCTCCGCCCGACCGACACCTCCACCCGCGAACGCAAGCGACTCGACGGGGTCTGGTCGTTCTGTTTCGATCCCGACGACCGGGGCCTGACCGAGGCCTGGCACACCGGGCCGCTGCCCGACGCCCGCCCGATGGCGGTGCCGGCGTCCTACAACGACCTCGTCACCCTGCAGGCCGAGCGGGAGTTCGTCGGCGCGGTCTGGTACCAGACCGACGTGCGGGTGCCCCGCGGGTGGGCCGATGCCCGACGGATCCTCACCTTCGAGTCGGCCACCCACGCCGCCACCGTGTTCGTCGGCGACGCCGAGGTGACGAGTCACGTCGGCGGCTACCTGCCCTTCGAGGTCGACGTCACCGACCATGCGGCGCCCGGCGCGCTGGTCCGCCTCACCGTGCGGGTCGACAACACCCTCACCTGGCAGACGATCCCGCCCGGCGACGTGACCACCAACGAGGTCGGGGCGAAGGTCCAGCGCTACTTCCACGACTTCTTCAACTACGCCGGACTCCACCGCTCGGTGTGGCTGTGGAGCCGACCGACGCACTGGATCGACGACGTCACGGTGGTGACCGACCTCGACGGTCACCGCGGCATCGTCCGCTACGAGGTCGACCTCGCCGCCCTCCCCGAGGGCTCGACCGACGGATTGGCGGTGACCGCCACCCTGCGGAGCCCGGCCGGCGAGGTCGTCGCCACCGGCCAGGGGACGACCGGGGTGCTCGAGGTCGACGACGTCGAGGTGTGGGCGGTCGGCCACGGCGCCCTCCACGACCTCGAGGTGACGGTCGCCGAACCGAACGGCGCACGCCTCGACGAGTTCCGGCAGGCGGTCGGGGTCCGCACCGTCGCCATCGACGGCGCCCGCCTCCTGCTCAACGGCGAGCCGATCACCCTCCAGGGCTTCGGCATGCACGAGGACCACCTCACCGTCGGCAAGGGCCACGTCGACGCCCTCTGGCTCCGCGACCTCGAGCTCTTGCAGTGGAGCGGCGCCAACTCGTTCCGCACCTCGCACTACCCCTACAGCGAGGACGTGCTCGACCTCGCCGACCGGGCCGGCATCCTCGT
This sequence comes from Acidimicrobiales bacterium, assembly GCA_052032035.1. GTDB lineage: Bacteria > Actinomycetota > Acidimicrobiia > Acidimicrobiales > SZUA-35 > JAWSVN01. Next base: position 2,767 of record JBPEXC010000410.1, read on the forward strand.
CATCGACGAGACCCCGGCGGTCGGCATGAACCTGGGCCTGCCGTTCGGCGGCGGCGGACCTCGGGCCACCTACGGGCCCGACGCCGTCGACGACCGCACCCAGGCCGCCCACGCCCGCGAGATCACCGACCTGATCGCCCGCGACAAGAACCACCCGTGCGTGATCGCCTGGTCGATCGCCAACGAGCCGGAGGCCCACACCGAGGCCGCCGTCGACTACTTCACCCCACTGCTCGACGTCGCCCGAGCCGCCGACCCCCAGGGCCGACCGGTCGGCATCGTCAACGTGATGCTCGCCCCCCACGGCCGCTGCCGGCTCACCGAGCGGTGCGACCTCGTGATGATCAACCGCTACTGGGGCTGGTACACCCAGACCGGCGACATCCCCGCCGCCGTCGCCGCCGCCCGCGCCGAGCTCGCCGGCTGGGCGAGCGAGGGCAAACCGATCGTGATCACCGAGTACGGCGCCGACACCGAACCGGGCCTGCATCGCCTGCCGGCCGAGCCGTGGGCCGAGGAGTACCAGGTGGAGTTGCTCGACGCCCTCCACGGGGTGTTCGACGAATTCGACGAGGTGATCGGCGAGCACATCTGGAACTTCGCCGACTTCGCCACCCGCTCGGGCATCATGCGCGTCGGCGGCAACAAGAAGGGCGTGTTCACCCGCGACCGCCAGCCCAAGATGCTCGCCCACCACGTGCGTCGCCGGTGGACCGGCGCGTGAGCGTCGACCCCGGCCGGCCGACCCGGCCGAACGTGGTGGTGATGGGGGTGTCGGGCAGCGGGAAGTCGACCGTCGGCGCCGAACTCGCCGAGCAGCTCGGCGGTCGCTTCGTCGACGGCGACGACCTCCATCCCGAGGCCAACGTCGCCAAGATGGCGGCCGGTGTCGCTCTCGACGACGACGATCGTCGGCCGTGGCTGGATCGGGTGGCCCAGACGCTGGCCGACACGGCGACCCGCGGTGACACGGCTGCCGACGGCCCGGTCGTCGTCGCCTGCTCGGCGTTGCGTCGCCGCTACCGGGACCGACTGCGGCGCGTGCCCGGGGTGGTGTTCGTCCACCTCGACCTCGACCGCGAGACCGCGACCGACCGGCTGCGGTCCCGGCGGGGCCACTTCGTCGACGAGCGCCTGATCCGCAGCCAGTTCGAGACCCTCGAGACCCCGACCGCCGACGAGCACGACGTGGTCGTCGTCGACGCCACCCTCCCCCTCGCCGAGGTCGTCGCCACCGCCGCCGACTCGGTTGCCAACGGTCTCGATCAGGGCCGGCAGACGTAGACCTGGTTCATCGGGTCGAGCTCGAGGGGCCGGATGGCGACCCGGGAGAAGCCGGCGTCGCGGAACATCTCGGTCGCCAGCTCCTCGCCCCACGCCGTGCCCAGCCCTGCGCCGTCGTGTGCCAGCGACACCTGCATGCAGTGCAGGGTGCTGATGCCGTAGATCAGGGCGGCCCGCGGGTTGTCGAGGTTGTCCTCGAGGGCGGAGTGGGCGGCGATGTCGTAGCAGAAGAACCAGCCGTCGTCGGCCAGGGAACCCCGGATCCCGGCCAGCACGCCGACCGGGTCGACCTGGTCGTGGATGACGTCGAAGCCGAAGACGACGTCGAACGGTTCGGCGAAGCGGTCGTCGGTGTCGGCGATCGTGCGGATGTCGTGGAGGGCGTAGTCGACGTTGTCGAGCTCGAGGCGTTCGGCCTCGGCCCGGGCGAGGGTGATGGCGTCGTCCGCGATGTCGACCCCGAGGAACGTCGACGCCGGGAACGCGCCCGCCAACAGGTTGGTCGTGTGGCCGGTGCCGCAGCCGAGGTCGAGGGCACGGGCTCCCTGCGTCAGCCGATCGGGCAACCCGTCGGCCAGCGGGAGGTAGTGCGACACCAGCAGGTTCGTGTACTTGCGTCGCCCCGACTGGTCCATGACCGTGGTGAACTCGGGCCGGTAGACGGCATACGGGAGGCCGCCGCCCTCCCGGAACGTGCGGGCCACCTCGCCGACGTGGGGCGCCAGCGACGTGATCATGCCGGCCGACGCCGCCAGGTTGGTCGGCGAGTCGCCGCAGAGGAACATGGCGTGCTCGGGCGGGAGCGTGTGGCGGCCGGTGTCGGCGTCGTACTCGGTGATGCCGGCCCCGGCGATCGAGCCGAGCCACTCGCGCACGTGGCGCTCCGACAGGTCGGTGCGTTCGGCGAGCTCGGCGCTCGTCGCCGGTCCGGTGGCCAGGGCGTCGAACAGGCCGGTGCGATACCCGAGATCGACCATCAGGGTCACCATCGCCTCGACGTACGCCCCCGACATCCGGGTGGCGAATTCACGGGCGCGTGCGGTGTCCATGCTGCACGATGGCATGCGACGACCGCCGAGCGAAAGCGGGAGGTGTGCCATGGCCGTCGACGCGCGGATCTCCGCCCACGGTCTCGGCTTCGCCTGGCCGGGCGGACCGACGATCCTCTCCGGCGTCGATCTCACGATCGGCGACGGCCTGACGGCGATCGTCGGCGACAACGGGATCGGCAAGACCACCTTCGTCCGGCTCGTCGTCGGCGAACTCCGTCCGACCGCCGGCTCGATCGAGGTCGCCGGCACCGTCGGCTCGGTGCCCCAACACATCCCGACCGACACCGACGCCCCTCCAGCCACCGACGCCGACACCGCCGCCAACGCTGCTCGCGGCGTCGTCCGGGTGGCCGACGCCCTCGGCGTCGGTGGTCGGCTCGCCGCGCTGGCGGCGATCGAGGCCGGATCGGTCGACCCCGACCACTTCGACGTCGTCGGCGACGACTGGGACCTCGAGCAGCGGATCCGTCGGCGGCTCGACGACGTCGGCCTCCACACCGTGAGCGCCGATCGACCCCTGGCCACCCTGTCGGGCGGGGAACGCCGCCTCGTCGCGCTGCTCGGCGCCCTCGGGCCGGTCGGTTCGGTCCGGGGCGCCGATTCCGGCCAGAGCGGCCCCGAGGTGCTGGTGCTCGACGAGCCGACCAACGACCTCGACCGCACCCGTCGCCGCGGCCTGTTCGCCGAGCTCGACCGCTTCGACGGCTGCGCCCTCGTGGTCACCCACGACCGTGAACTGCTCGGGCGGGTCGACCGGATCGTCGAGGTCCGTCGGCTCGGGCGCGCCCTGTCCGACGACGACCTCGGCGCCGAGGTGCGGGTGGTCGGCGGCGGCCACGACGCCTACCTCGCCACCGTCGCCGCCGAGCGCGACGCGGCCGATCGACAGGCCCGCGACGCCGCCGCATCGGTCGATCGGCAGGTGCGGGCGGCGGCC
>JBPEXC010000411.1:0-7431 GCA_052032035.1 Acidimicrobiales bacterium
GTCGGCGTCGCCGTCGAGGTCGACGACGCGTCGCGAGATCCCCTCGGCCAACCCGACCTCGAGGGGCGAGTCGCGGCCGCGAGCGGCCAGGCGTTCGGCGAGGTCGAAGAGGTGGAGGGCGACCGATCGCAGACGGTCGGGATCGACGAACCCGGGGAGGACCACCCGCCGCCACGTCGGGTCGGCGACGAGGCGTCGCACCACCGCCTCGAGCAGCCGCTCGGGCTCCGGCCCGATCAGGGGGCAGGCGAACCCCCACAGCGGCTCGAGGCCGGCCATCACGGCGGAGCTCGGGTCGGGGTCGAGGCCCCCGCGGTCGTCGGCGCCGGGGTAGCGGGCGAGGAGGGCAGCGCCGAGCTCGCCGTGGTCGTCGATCCACGGCACGGCCCCGCCGGGCGCATACGCCGTGAACGCCGGCAGCACCCAGTCGGGGCCGGAACACCACGGGTCGATCCCGGGGGTGGCGTCGACCAGTCGTTCCCAGCGGGCGGCGTCGATCGTCGCGGGGTCGGTGCCGGCCGGGCGGCTGCCCGGGGGATGCTGGTTGGCTGGGTCGTCGCCCGTCGCCTCTGACACACTCCCAGGATGCCCGATGCTGCACCCCGCACCCTGGTCGACGGTCTCGCCTTCAGCGAAGGACCCCGCTGGCACGACGGCCGACTGTGGTTCTCCGACATGCACTTCCACCGGGTGCAGGCGGTCGACCTCGACGGCAACGTCGAGACGATCTGCGAGCTCGAGGGCGACCCCTCCGGCCTCGGGTTCCTGCCCGACGGCCGGCTGCTCGTCGTGTCGATGTTCGACCGGAAGCTGTTGCGGCTCGAGCCCGACGGCTCCCTCGTGGTCCACGCCGACCTCTGGGACCTGGCGACCTGGCACTGCAACGACATGGTCGTCGACGAGACCGGGCGGGCCTACGTCGGCAACTTCGGGTTCGACCTCCACGGCCCCGTCCAGCCGCCGACGGTGGCGCCGGCCGAGATCGTCATCGTCGAACCCGACGGCTCGGCACGGGTGGGGGCGACCGACATGGCGTTCCCGAACGGGTCGGTGATCACCCCGGACGGCACGCTGATCGTGGGTCAGAGCGTCGGCCGCGACCTCGTCGCCTTCGACCGGGAGCCGGACGGATCCCTCACCAACCGTCGGCAGTGGGCCGACCTCGGGGGCCTGGTTCCCGACGGCATCTGCCTCGACGCCGAGGGGGCGATCTGGATCGCCGAGCCCCGCAGGGGCGGCTGCCATCGCATCGCCGAGGGCGGCGAGGTGCTCGACGTCGTCGAGACCGGTCGACCGGCGTTCGCCTGCATGCTCGGCGGGCCCGAACGACGACACCTGTTCATGTGCACCGCGGACGACAGCCATCCCGACCGCACGACCGACCCGGCCACGGGCCGCATCGAGGTCGTCGAGGTGGCGGTGCCGGGCGCAGGGCGCCCCTGAGCCCGCTCCGACGTCAGCCGGGGCGGTGGGCGGCGAACAGGTCGTCGGCGGCACCGGCGACCCAGGCGTCTCGCCACTCGGCGAACTCGGCCGCCTTCACCGGGCGGGAGAACAGGTAGCCCTGGGCGAGGTCGCAGCCGTAGCGGTGCAACACCTCGAGCTCCTCGCGCCGTTCGATGCCCTCGGCCACGACGGCGAGTCCGAGCTTGCGCGCCATGTCGATCGTCGAGGCGACGATCGTCTGCAGCGCCGGGTTCTCGTCGATGCGGTCGACGAACGCCCGATCGATCTTCAGCGTGTCGACCGGGAGGTCCCGGAGGTAGCGCAGCGACGACTGGCCGGTGCCGTAGTCGTCGATGGCGATGCCGAACCCGGCGGACCGGAGCTCGTCGAGGATCGCGGCGACGCGCTCCCGATCGTCCATCACCGCCGTCTCGGTGATCTCGAACGACACCAGACCACGTGGCACGCCGGCGGCGTCGGCCAGGGTGCAGATCCTCGCCGCCAGGTCGTCCTCCATCAGGTTGCGTGCCGACAGGTTGATCGCCACGGGCACCGGGTGGCCGTCGTCGTGCCACCGGCGGGCATCGTCGAAGGCGATCTGGAGGACGAGCTCGGTGAGATCGCGGATCAGGCCGGTCGTCTCGCACGCGGCGATGAACTCGTCCGGCGGCACGAACCCGAAGTCGGGGTGGATCCAGCGGACCAGGGCCTCGGCGCCGCCGATGCGGCCCGAGGCGACGTCGATCTTCGGCTGGTACCAGACCTGCAGCTGGCGCTCCTCGACCGCTCGGCGGAGCTCGACCAGCATGCCGAGCTGTCGCAGCGAGTGGTTGTCGATCGTCGGTGTGTAGTGGGCGGTGCCGAGGTGCCCGCGCTTGGCGTGGTACATCGCGATGTCGGCGCCGCTCAGCAGGCGATGGAAGGGGTCGGTCACGTCGTGGCCGGCGGTGAACTCGTCGTCGGTGCCGGCGACCCCGATCGACGCGGTCGGCTCGAGCCGCACCGATTCGATCGTCATCGTGCGACCGAGCGCCCGGTGCACCGAGTCGGCGACGCGCGCGGCGCCGTCGGCGTCGACGCCGGGGAGGAAGACCGCGAACTCGTCGCCGCCGAGGCGACAGACCGCCGCGTTGGCCGGCACGACCGACACCACCCGGTCGGCCACCTCGGCCAGGACGCGATCCCCGTAGCCGTGCCCGAGGGTGTCGTTGATCATCTGGAAGCGGTCGAGGTCGAACACGAGGAGCGAGCCGTCGAGGAGGGCGACGCCGTCGCGCTGCCGGATCGCCCTGGCCAGGCCGTCGCGGTTGAGCAGGCCGGTGAGGCTGTCGTGGCTGGCCTCGTGGTCGAGCTGTTCCATCGCCAGCGCCTTGGCGAGGGCGATGCCGGTGTGCTGCACCAGGATCTCGAACTGTTCGCGATCGTCGTCGTCGAAGGCGGTCGGTCCGTGGCGGTCGGCGAGCACGAACACGAGATTGCCCGGCGCGACCGTGGCGGCGAGGGCGATCACGTGCCGCCCGTCCCCGTGGGGTTCGCCGTCGAGGTGGTGGGTGGCGGTGTGGACCAGCACGGCGCGCCCGGGTCGGGCGGACAGGGCCCGCACGGCGTCGGTCGTCGGCTCGGTCACGACCCCGTCGTTCGTCCACACGAGCATCTCGTCGCCGCGCAGGTCGGGGTCGGGCCGGATCATCCAACCCTGTTTCGCCCGCAGCAGGCTGGCGGCCTCGGCGAGGGCCGTCACCGCCACCTCGTCGGGGTCGGTCAGGCGCTCCAGCGCCGTGGTGAACGACTGGGCGGTCTCGCGATCGGCGAGCCGCTGCTTCACCTCGATGTGGTCGCGGAGGGCGACGTTGGCCGCCACGAGCAGGGCGACGACCAGCACCGCGTTGAGGGGTTGGGCCCGCACCGCCACACCCCCGAGCGTCGTCAGCGACGTGATGCCGAGGGTGAGGACGAGTTGGGCCCTCGACATCGACGCCAGCAGGCCGCCCTGCCGGCTCGTGTCCTCGAAGGCGATCACCGCCGACACCGCGGCGGTGGCGAGCGCCGAACCGATGACGACGGCCACGGCGGCGAGCAACCAGGTGGTGTCGGATCCCCGGCCGGCCGCCCACCAGCCGACGAGAGCGGCGGCCACGGCCCCCTCCATCCAGAAGCGGGCCCCGTTGAAGATCAGCTTGAATCCGCGGACGCGGCGGGCGACCAGGGCGGCGATGCCGCCGACGGCGCGTCCGACGACGACGTCGAGCGGCGACGCCAGCATCAGGGCCAGGAGGAGCACGGCCTCGCCGACCGAGATCGACTGCACCTGGCGGCGGAACTGGAGGCGCACGGCGAACCGTTCGACGAACGCCATCACGATCGCCACCTGCCACCACTGCACGCCGGCGTCGATCGGCGCCGAGCCGCCGCGCACCGACCACGTCCCCGCGGCGGCGACGACGGTCATCGAGGCGGCGAGCGCCAAGGAGTTGCGGTGGTACCGGTGGGCCATGTGCGGCGGTCCGGGCCGTTCCACGCGAACGACCACGGTCCCTGCCCCGAGCATCGGCCGGTCGGGGCCGATGCTGAGGGTGGGACCGTGGTCGTCACCGATGGTGGGAGGGAGGCGTCCCGGGAGAGAGAGGACGCCGGCTCCCTATCGGGGTGCCCGTCAGCCCATGGCGGCGATGGCGTCGAGGGCCTCCTGGGGGAGGAGGACCTGGTCGATGATGTGCACGGTGCCGTTGGCGACCGGCACGTTCGAGCAGATCGCCGTGGCGTCGTTGATCATCGTGCCGTCGGCGCCGATCATCACCTCGTCGCCCTGCACGGTGGCGAAGCTGGCGTCGGCGAGGTCGTCGGCACCGAGGGACTCGCCACCGATCACGTGGTAGGTCAACACGGCCGTGAGCAGGTCGGTGTCGGCCAGGACCGCATCGAGCACGGCCGGGTCGATGGCGGCGAAGGCATCGTTGGTCGGGGCGAAGATGGTGAACGGACCGTCGCTGTTGAGGGTGTCGACGAGCCCGGCCTCACCGACGGCGGTGACCAGGGTCGACAGCAGCGGGTTGTTCGAGGCGGCGGTGGCGGCGGTGTCGTCGGCCATGCCGGCGAAGCTGCCCTCACCGTCCATCGGGACGGCCTCACAGCCCGGGCCGAAGGCGCCCATCATGTCGCCTCCCGCCATCTCCTCGTCGGCCATGTCGTCGTCGGTCATGTCCTCGTCGGCCATGTCGTCGGTCATGTCCTCGTCGGCCATCGAGTCCTCGGTCATCGAGTCCTCGGTCGTGTCCTCGGCCATCTCGGAGGTCGTGGTGGCGTCGTCGGCGCCGGCGTCGGTGGTGGCGTCGTCGCTGCCACAGGCTGCGGCGAACAGGGCGACGGCGGCCACGCCGGCGAGCAGCCGGCTGCGGCTCGAGGGGCGACGGAGGCGACGCGACCCGGTGGTCGGGGTCTCGGCGGCGATCTCGTCGGTCGAAGGATCGGTGGTGGGGGTGGTGTTGCTGAACATCGAGGTACTCCTCGTGGTGTGGGGAAGGTGTGGTTCTCCGGCGGGGAGACCACACGGAGTCAGGCGTCGTCGACCAGGACCACGATCGTGTGGTGCCCGGAAGCGCCGTCTGGCAGTGGTTCGGAGCGTTCGTCGGTCTGGATTGCTCCGGCGGCATCAATTGCTCGAACTTCCAGCTGGTGCCGTCCCGGCGTCGCCTCCCAGGGCAGCGACCACTGCCGCCAGGTGTCCGGGCCCGCCCAGGCCGCCAGGTCGGCAGCGATCCACTCGCCGCCGTCGATGCGCACCTCCACGCCCTCGATGCCGATCGTCTGGGCCCAGGCCACGCCGGCGATCACGAACGGTCCGGGCGGGATGCGATCGAGACCGCGCGGCCGGTCGATCCGGCTCATCAGCTTGATCGGCGCCTCGGCGGCGTAGCCACGCGGCACCCAGTAGTGGTCGAAGTCGGCGAAGGTCGTCAGTTCGATCTCCTGCAGCCACTTTGTTGCCGACACGTAGCCGTAGAGCCCGGGCACCACGAGGCGAGCGGGGAAACCGTGGGCCAACGGCAGCGGTTCGCCGTTCATCCCCACCGCCACCATCGCGTCGCGGCCGTCGAGGGTGTCGGTCGGGAAGCCACACGTGTAGCCGTCGACCGATCGCCCGACGATCTGGTCGGCCTCGGGCCGCACCCCGGCCTCGGCCAGGAGGTCGTCGAGGCGCACGCCGAGCCAGCGAGCGTTGCCGACCAGCTCGCCCCCGATGGTGTTGGAGACGCAGGTGAGGGTGATGTCGCGCTCGATCAGGCCGCGATCGAGGAGTTGGTCGAAGTCGAGCTCGACGGGGCGATCGACGAGGCCGTGGATGCGGAGCCGCCATCCCTGGGTGGGGACCTGGGGAACGGTGAGCGCCGTGTCGATCCGGTAGAAGTCGGCGTTCGGGGTGACGAACGACGCAGCGCCTTCGGCCTGCACACCGTCGGGCAGCGCGGGCGCCGCCGACGTCGGTGCGGGCAGTCGCACCGCCGCCCTCGACTCGGTGGCGCTGAAGCGGTCGGCGATCCGCCGCCCGGTCGCCGCCACCACCGCTGCAGCGCCGCCGACGGCGGCGACCGACGCCAGGAACCGCCGTCGGGTCGGCGGATGCTGCATCCCGTCGGTCTCGGTCGGGCCGGGCGATTCCGGTCGCGCCGCCACTCTGTCGAGGGCTGTGAGCGCCCCCACCGCAGCGAACGCCCCCACGATCGAGGGCACGGCGGCGCCGAGCGTCGCGCCGGTGCGCCCGAACACGGCGGCCGCCGCGCCGACGGCGCCGACGGCGAGGATCGCACCGGCCGTCACCCTCTGCCGGCCATCTCGCACGAAGGTGACGCCGGCGACGGCGGCCAGGGCGGCGAGCACCACGCCGATCCCGACCAGGAGCGCGATCTTGTCGTTGGTGCCGAACCACTCGATCGCCAGGTCCTTCAGCGGGCTCGGCACCCGATCGATCACCCGATCGCCGACGTCGAGCACCGGCGAGCGCCAGCCGGTGGAGAGCGCCGCGACCAGCTCCGCCACGGCGAGGCCGAAGCCGCCCGCCACCACGCCGGCGGCGGCGCTGCCGGCGATCGATGCTCGCTGGTTTCGTGACATGCTCATGGGTGAGGTTCGTCACCGCGATGCGACCGTATTGGTGGTGCCGCCGACTGCGCCGGCGGAGCTTCGGGTGACGATTCTCGACCGGGACCAATCCATCCGGTTGCCGGGTCCGAAGTGTGGGTAGGCCGCAGAGCTGTTCTCTCGAAAGGTTCTCAATGGGCGACGTCCACCCCTTCAATCGACACGGCGATGCGGCCGCACCCGGTGTCTCCCCGACCGGAGGCACTCGTTCCGACCGCTCCGCCGACGAGGCGGTGGCCCTGATCACCAAGGCCGCTCGGGGTGACGAGGCGGCCTTCGCCGCCCTCTACGACCTGCTCGCCGCCGTGGTCCACGGGGTCGTGCTGCGGGTGATCCGCAATCCGGCGCAAGCCGAGGAGGTGACGCAGGAAGTGTTCCTCGAGATCTGGCGGCTCGCTCCACGCTACGACGCAGCGAAGGGCTCACCCAAGGCCTGGAGCTGTGCGATCGCCCACCGACGGGCGGTCGACCGGGTGCGGTCCGAACAGGCGGCCCGGGACCGTGAGGATCGGGACCACGCTCGCACGCCGGACGCTCCCGACCCGGTGTCGGAGGCGATCGCCGACCGATTCCTCACCCAGCGGGTGCGTGATGGGCTCGACGCCCTCACGGATCTGCAACGATCGGCGATCGAACTCGCCTACTACGGTGGCCACACCTACCGGGAGGTCGCCGTCCTGCTCGACATCGCCGAGGGAACGGCGAAGACACGTATCCGAGACGGCCTCATCAGGCTGCGAGATCACCTGGGGGTGTCACCATGAACAACGACTTTCATCACCTCTCCGGGGCGTACGCCCTCGATGCGCTCGACGACGACGAACGAGTTGCGTTCGAGGCCCACCTGGC
>JBPEXC010000412.1:0-4167 GCA_052032035.1 Acidimicrobiales bacterium
CGACCTCGACGGGGTGCGGGCCTGGTTGGGCACGATCGTGTCGCTGCCGCCCCACGTCGTCACCATCCTCGAGATCGACGACGTGCCCCGCCTGAGCAACGGCAAGGTCGACTACCCCTCGCTGCGGGCCCGCGCCGCCGAGTTGGCGAGCAGTGGCGGTGGCAGCGGCAGCGGCACTGGCGACGACGGCGACCTGGCCGTCGCCGACCTGTTCGCCACCACGCTGGGCCGTCCCGAGGTCGAGGACGACGACTCCTTCGCCACCCTCGGGGGCGATTCGCTCAGCTACGTTGCGGTGTCGACCGACCTCGCGGCCGCCGGCGTCGACCTCCCCCTCGACTGGCCCGACCGGACGGTCGTCGAGCTCCAGGACCTGGTCGACGCAGCCGTGGCCGACGGCGACGAACGACCGAGCGGCCCGCTGGCGGCGCTCACCCGGAGCCGTCCCCTCGAGACCGACGTCGGGCTGCGGGCCCTGGCGATCACCGCGATCGTCGCCAGCCACTTCGAACTGGCGATCCTCGAGGGCGGCGCCCACGTGCTGTTCGGCATCATCGGCGCCAACCTCGCCCGCTTCCACCTCGCCGCCGTGCGGTCGGCCGACGGACCGTCGCCCCTCGCGTGGGCCACCGGCCGGGTGGCGGTCCCGACCCTGGGCTGGACGTTCCTGATGGGCGTCGCCGGGCTCCTCGGAGCCGGCGCCGCGGTGTCGTGGGCCAACTTCGCCCTCGTCACCAACTTCTGGATCGACTCGCCCGGCTCGACCAAGTACTGGTTCGTCGAGGCGATGGTCCAGATCTTCGTGGTCCTGGCGCTGCTCGCGTCGTCGCGCCGGGTGCGGTCCTTCGCCATCGCCCGCCCCGCCGAGGCCGGCCTCGCCCTCGTCGCCGCCGGGTTGGCGATGCGGTTCGGGCTCCACGCCTGGTGGGACCCCGACCCCTACGGCCAGAAACTGCCGACGATGGTGCTGTGGCTGGTCGGCGTGGGCTGGCTGGCCCAGACCTGGCGCAGCTCGGAGGGCACCGACGGCCTGCGGGCCCGAGCCGCCCTCAGCGGGTTGGTCGTCTGCGGCACGGTCACCATGTTCGACTCGATGACCCGCAACCTGTTGATCGCCGGCGGCCTGCTGCTGTTGATCTGGGTGCCCCGGGTGCGGGTGCCGGTCGCCGTCCACGTGGCGCTCACCACCCTCGCGTCGGCGTCGCTCTACATCTACCTCACCCACTTCCAGGCGACGGCGCCGCTGGCGTCGAGCCATCCCGCGATCCGCACCGCGGCGGCCCTGGTCGCCGGCGTGGTGATCGCCCGGATCGCGATGCCGATCATGGCGTGGGGCGAGGCCCGAATTCGAGCGACAGGAGCCGTCGCCGGTCGCTAGCGTCGCCGGGTGGCCAACATCACGGTGTCGTCGCTCGCGTTCGCCCACCCGGGCGGCACCGAACTGTTCGACGGGGTGAGCTTCACCGTCGCCCCCGGGGCCCACGCCGCCCTGATCGGCAACAACGGCGTGGGCAAGACCACGCTGATGCGCATCCTCGCCGGCGAGCTGCCGGCCAGCGACGGCGACTTCGCGGTCGGCACGCCCGGCGGGCCGAGCGGCCGGGTGCGCTACATGCCCCAGGACGTCGGCGTCGGCTCCGACGAGACGACCGTGCGCGACCTCCTGGTGGCGTGCTCGCCCGAGCCGTTGCGCTCGGCCGGTCGGCGGCTGCTGGCGGCCGAGGCCGCGGTCGAGGCGACCCCCGACGACGGCGACGTGGCGATGGAGCTGGCCGAGGCGATCGGCGACTGGTCCGACCACGGCGGCTACCTGGCCGAGTCGGCCTGGGACGCCACGCTGCAGCGGGTGGTGCGGGCCGGCCTCGACGAGGTCGGCGGGCGGCGCACGTCGCAGCTGTCGGGCGGCGAGCGCAAGCAGGTGGTGCTCGACCTGCTGTTCGGGTCCGACGCCGAGGTGCTGTTGTTGGACGAGCCCGACAACTACCTCGACCTGCCGGCCAAGCACTGGCTCGAGCGCACGATCTCCGCCACCGACAAGACCGTGCTGATGATCTCCCACGACCGGGCGTTGCTCGAGGCGTGCACCAACCGGGTGGTGACGTTGGAGTCGTCGGGGGCGTGGGTGCACGGCGAGTCGTACCGCACCTACGCCGCCGCCCGCGCGGCCCGCCAGGCCCGGCTCGGCGACGCCCTCGAGCGGTGGAACGACGAGGAACGGCGCCTGTTCCGCCACTACAAGATCATGAAGCAGCGGGCGTCGATCAGCCCCGACATGGCGAGCCGGGCGAGCGCGGCGGAGACCCGGTGGAAGAAATGGGTCGACGCCGGTCCGCCCCCGCCGCCCGCCACCGAGCAGCAGCTGCGGGTGCGGTTGCAGGGCGGCGACTCGGCCCGCCGGGTCGTGATCGCCGACCACCTCGAACTCGACGACCTCACCTTCCCGTTCTCGGGCGAGGTCTACTTCGGGGAACGGCTCGGCCTGATCGGGCCGAACGGGTCGGGCAAGACCCACCTGCTGCGGCTGTTGGAGGGCGACGACACCGTCGGCCACTCGGGGTCGATCCGGCTCGGGTCACGGGTCGACGCCGGGCGCTTCACCCAGGTGAACGATCACCCCGAGTTCGTCGGCCGCACCGCCATCGAGCCGGTGGCCGAGCGGGTCGGCAACCACGAGAAGGCGATGGCCGCGCTCGGGCGCTACGGCCTCGCCCACACCGGTCGCCAGCCCTACGAGACCCTGTCGGGCGGGCAGAAGGCCCGGTTGGAGATCCTGTGTCTCGAGCTCGACGGCCACAACCTGCTGCTGCTCGACGAGCCGACCGACAACCTCGACATCGACTCCGCAGAAGCCCTCGAGCAGGCGCTCGAGGGCTTCGAAGGGACCGTGGTGGCGGTGTCACACGATCGGGCGTTCCTGTCGACGCTCGACCGGTTCTGGATGATCGGTCACGACGGCGAGGTGCACGAACTCGGCGAGTTCGATCTGGCGCTCGAGGCGCTCTCGGCACCCGAACGGGTGGGCGAGCTGCGCCTCGTCCGCCGGCTCACCGACGACTGATCGGGCGTCAGGCGTCAGCCGTCAGCCGTCAGGCGGTCAGGCGTCGGCGCAGAGCACGTAGGGCTCGCCGTTGCTCGGCCAGAGCGACCCGGTGAAGCCGTTGGGCACGATGCCGCCGACCGACTGCCAGGCCGGGAGGGTGCCGGCGATCACGACGCCGCCGTCGACCTCGGTGAGGGTGACGTCGTCGGCGCTGCCGTTGAAGATCAGGGCGGCGAGGTCGTAGTTGGTGTCGGGCACGTGGAACTCGAACGCCTTGACCGAGCTGGTCGTGTTGCGGACCTGGAAGGTGAAGGTCCACGGCAGGGCGAGGAACGAGTCGATCACGACGTCGTCGCAGGCCTCGAGGACCGGGCCGACGGGCTCGGGATCGGGGGTCGGCACCGGGTCCGGGTCGGTGCCCGGGTCGACCGAGACGCCGTCGTCGAAGGGCAGCGTGAAGGTCTCGGAGTGGGGGCCGGTGTCGGAGACGTAGCTGACGGTGACGTCGAGGTAGCGGGGGGCGGCGGCGTCGCCGTCGACGGTGACCTTGAGGGCCGTGTAGTCGATCTCGGCGATCGAGAGGGTGTCGTCCCAGTAGCCGCTGGAGTAGCCGTCGACCGGGTAGGTCGGGTAGCTGACCTCGACGCCGTCGCTACCGGTGGCGGTCACCTTCAGCTCGCGGGCCTCGGCGTTCATCGCCGTCCACTGGATGGCGATCCACTGCGAGTCGCCCGGGTCGACAGCGGCGACGACCGGCGAGATCGGGAGCACCTCGGCGTCGCCGGTGCCCACGTCGGTGATCGTGCCATCGGTGGCGGCAGCGTCTTGGGCGGAGGCGGGCGAGGCGACGGCGAGCACCGGCAGCGTGAGAGCGGCGGCGGCGAGCACGGGAAGGCGGCGAGAGCGGCGGCGGGTCATGCCACCTTCTTCGACCAACGAGAGGGCTCGGGTTGAGCATTCGTTGACCTCCGGGGCACGTTCACCCACCGCCCTCGCTCCCCCTGGTCCGAACGACCCACTCGCCGCCCGCGCCCCGCCCGCTGCGGCCCCGTCCACGCCCCCGGCCACGGTTCACTGGCGACAACAAACCGCATGCGACTCATTGGCACCAACGTCCCGCCCACCAC
>JBPEXC010000413.1:0-11228 GCA_052032035.1 Acidimicrobiales bacterium
GACGGCACCGGGGTCGGCGAACCCGGCGACCGACTGGGCCAGCTGTTCCCAACCCGGACGGTCCGCCCACGGGCCGACGTGCCCGTAACACGACAGCGAGGCATAGACGCCACGCCACCCGTCGGTGCGGAGATCGCCTTCGCCGAGACCGAAGCGCTCGACCACGCCGGGCCGGTAGCCCTGGACGACCACATCGGATCCGAGCGCGAGGGCGCGGACGGCGTCTCGGGCGTCGCGGTCGCCGAGGTCGACGGTGGCCCGTCGCTTCCCGAAGCCCGTGTCGAGCTCGAACGCCGGCACGTGGGGCAGGTCGGAATGCCGCAGTTGGAACACCTCGGCCCCGTACGAGGCGAGCGTCCGACCGCAGGTGGGGCCGGCCAACACCCGGGTCAGGTCGAGCACCCGGACCCCGGCCAGCGGCCGCGACGGGGTGACCGCGCGAGCCGCCCGGTCGGGAGACCCGCTCGTCGGCGGCACGGTCGTCGGCGGCATGGTCGTCGGCGGCGCCGTGGGCGGGCGCAGGTCGACCACCGGCCGGTCGGCGACGGCCCGGGCCTGCGGGTGGGCGGCCCACTCGGCGGCACTGCGAACGACTGCGCCACAGGTGCCGGCCGCCGCCAGGCGGGCCTCGAGCTCGTCGGCATCGACCAGGGCGACGGCGCCGGCGATCCGCTCGGGGTCGAGGGGGGCGGCGCCCTCGAGCCCCAACACGGCGGCGGTGCGGGCGGCGAGCGCGGGGAACCCGCCGTGGAGGTGGAGCCAGCGCCCGTCCCGGCAGCGGTAGGGCGCCACCAGCGGATTGCCGGCATTGGTGCGCGGGGTGGCGACGCCGTCGATCGTGGTGGTGGCGAACGACACCAGCGCATCGACGGCGGCGCGCCGGTCGACGGCGACGGTGCGCCCGCCCGCGCCCAGCCCGTCGCCGTTCGCCTCGATCAGGCGACGCACGACGGCGCCGAGCCCGGCGAAGACCGCGGCGGCCGCATCGGCGACGGCGACCGGGGGCGTGGCGGCGCAGGGCACCTCGGGCATCGGCCCGGTGATCTCGACGTCGCTCGGGTCCAGCCCGTCGAAGGGCGGCCCGAGGAGTCGCCAGGCGGTCTCGAGGTGCTGACAGTGCATGGTGGCCGACGCTACGCGCCGTGGGCGGACCGGGCCCGTCCGACCGCCGATCCGGTCAGGTGTCGCCGTCGAGGTGGGCGGCGAGCGAGGCACTGGCGGCGGCGATGCCGACGCCGGGCTCGATCACGCCCATGCCGGCGAGGACGGTGTCGAGGGTGGCCAGGGTGCCGAGCAGCATCGGTGGGTTGAGGTGGCCCATGTGACCGATCCTGAAGGTGCCGCCGGCACCGAAACGGTCGGCGGCACCGCCGATCCCGAGACCGAGCGTGAGGCCGAGGGCCTCGGCCCGGGCCCGGATCTCGTCGGGGTCGACGCCCTCGCATCGCACGGTGGTCACCGCCCACGATCGCTGACTGCGGTCGGCGATGTTGGGCACCAGCCGAGCGTCGTCGGCACCGCTCCCCCACGCCTCGACCGCCGCCCAGACCGCCTCGGCCTGCACCCGGTGTCGTTCCCACACCGTGTCGAGTCCGCCCTCCTCGGCGATCAGGTCGAGCGCCTCGCTCAGTGCGTAGAGATGCGAGACCGGCGGCGTGCCGGCGTAGAGCTGGTAGTGGGCCTGGGAGTTGATCCGGCTCGTCCAGTCGGTGTAGCCGTCGCGCAGATCGGCGGTCTCGTGAGCGGCCATCGCCTTCGCCCCGGCCCACACGAAGGCGAGGCCGGGCGGGGTCATCAGTCCCTTCTGCGACGCGGCGACGGTCACGTCGACGCCCCAGGCGTCCATCTCGTAGCGATCGCAGCCCATCGACGCGATGCAGTCGATCATCAGCAGGGCGTCGTGGCCGGCGTCGTCGAGGGCGGCGCGCAGGGCCGCCACGTCGTTGCGCACCGACGAGGCCGTGTCGGTCTGGACCGCCAGCACGGCGCGGATGCGGCCGGTGGTGTCGGCGGCCAGCCGCTCCCGTAGGGCGTCGGGGTCGACCGGGTCACGGTCGGTGCCGGGCAGCGTCTCGATCTCGAGGCCACCGATCGCCGCCATCTGCCCCCAAGCAGCCGCGAACCGTCCGGACTCGGCGACGAGCACGGTGTCGCCGCGGCTCAGGGTGTTGGCGAGCGCCATCTGCCAGCCGCCGTGGCCGTTGCCGATCGTCACGAACACGCGACCCTCGGTGCGGGCGACCGCCGGCAGCCGCTCGAGGCACCGGTTCGACACCTCGACCAGGTCGCCGGCGTAGATGTTGGGCATCGGGGTCGCCATCGCCGCCAGCACCCGGTCGGGCATGACCGACGGACCCGGGATGGCGAGCTGGTGACGCCCCCGACCGAGGGCTCGATGGCGGGGATGCGACGTCACGAACGGGCTCCTTCGAGGACGAGACGGCGAGGGCTCAGAGCCGCTCGATCAGGTAGATGCCGGCCTGGATCACCCGCCACCCGAGGTAGGCGACGAGGGCGACGACCATCACCCAGAAATGCCAGGGGGCCTTCGTGGTCGGCGGCACGGCGAGGTCCTGGGTGTCGAGCTTCTCCTCGCACGTCGGACACGTGCCCTCGGGCGTCATCGCGTTGGGGGCGAGATAGCGGTCGCAGGTGTCGCACCAGGGCACGACCCGAGCGTAGGGCGAGACGGCTCAGACCCGGCGCAGGACGAGCACGGCGACGTCGTCGTCGATCGGACCCGCAGCGAAGTCGCGAGCGGCCTCGACCAGCACCTTGGTGAGCACGTCGGGCGACGCCGTCGGGTCGCGCCGGATCATGCTGGCCACACCGTCCTCGCCGAACAGCGCGTCGCCGTTGCGGGCCTCGGCCAGGCCGTCGGTGTAGAGCACCGCGACGTCGTCGGGATCCCACGCCAGCTCACGGGAGTGGTAGCGGCCCTTCGGGTCGAGCATCAGCAGCGGACCGGTGGCCCCCAGCGGGCGCACCTCCCGCCCGTGCCACACGAACGCCGCCGGGTGACCGGCCGAGGCATAGCGGAGCGTCTCGGCGTCGGTGTCGAACACCAGCACGCACAACGAGATGAACTCGTCGCCCCGTTCCAGCTCGGACATCTGGGCGTTGAGGTGTTCCAGGGCCTGGCCCGGGTCGCGGAACTGGAGCAGGAAGGCTCGGAGCAGGTACTTCGCCTGGAGGGCGGTGATCGACGGCTCGATGCCGTGACCGGTGACGTCGCCGATCACGGCCCCGACCCGGTCCTCGTCGACCTTGAAAACGTCGTAGAAGTCACCGGCCATCGCCCCGGAACCCGGCTGGTAGGCGGAGCCGATCTCGAATCCCTTCAGGTCGGGAAGACTCGCCGGGGCCAACCGGGCCGCCCACTGGAGCGGGGCCAGCTCGTCCTGGGTGAGCACCTCGCGCGCCTTCTTCTCGATCTCGCTGCGAGCCGCTGCGATGCGCTGCACCTCGGCGAGCTCCTGGCGGCCGACCAGGGTGAAGATCGCCGGGATGGCGAGCAGGCCGGACGCCCACGACACCAGCGCCGGGGGCTCGGTGATCACGACGGCGACGAGGGCGACGACGGTGAGCACGGCTCCGAGCGCGGCCTGGGAGTCGCGGCGGTACTCGGCGTCCGCCAGGCGCCACAGGTCGGGGTCGATCTGCTCGGTCGACAGGCGTCGGGCGACCTGGTGGCGAGAGACCGCGGACCGGATCCAGACCGCCGCGGCCGCAGCACAGGCCACGGCAGCCAGCAGAGGGACGAACCGATCCATGCGCTCAGGGTAGTCGTCGAGCGCCGCAGGTCGATCGATGTTCACACGGCGGTCACCTGGGCGGGACCGCTGCGACCGGCCGGCGGGACGCCCACCGACCGCCGATCACTCGCTCCGGCGTCGCACCCGCAGCTTGATCGGGGTGGGTCCCATGTCGAATGCGTCCCGCAGGCTCCGCTCCAGGTACCGCAGATAGTGGTCGGGCAGATCACGGTTCGTGAACAGGGTGAACGTGGGCGGGTGGACGGCGCCCTGGGTGGCGTAGAGCACCCGAGCGCCACCGGGGGCCGGGGTCGCCTGCTGCGCCTGGCGGATGACCTCGTTGACCTTCCGGGTGGGCACGCGCTGCTGGTAGGCGTCGATGGCGGTCGTCATCGACGGCAGGAGCCGGTCGACCTTCGACCCGGTGAGGGCCGACACGCGGTGCACCGGCACGTCGGGGAGGAAGCCCAGCTTGCGCTGGATCTGGGACGGGAAGGCCTCGCGAGCCTCGGTGTCGAGCAGCTCCCACTTGTTGAGCACCAGCACGATCGGGCACCCCGAGGCGTCGACCCGCTCGGCCAGTCGCTGGTCCTGCTGGGTGATGCCCTCGGTCGAGTCGATGACGAGGAGGGCGACGTCGGCGCCGTCGACGGCCTTCAGTGCCCGGACGACCGAGTAGTACTCGGTGTCCTCGTCGATCCGGGCCTTGCGACGCATCCCGGCGGTGTCGAGGAAGCGGATGGGACCCTGGATCGTGTCGACGACGGTGTCGACCGTGTCGCGGGTGGTGCCCGGCATGTCGTGGGTGATCGAACGGTCCTCCCCGATCAGGCGGTTGAACAGCGTCGACTTGCCGACGTTGGGGCGCCCGACGAGGGCGATGGAGAAGACGTGCTCCTCCTCGGCGTCGTCGTCGACGTCGCCCTCGGCGAGCTCGTCCTCCGGTGGGAAGTGGCCGACGACGGCGTCGAGCAGGTCGCCGACGCCGCGCCCGTGCAGCGACGACACCGGGTGGGCCTCGCCGAGCCCGAGGCCGACCAGCTCCCAGACGGCGGCCTCGTGGGAGGCGTCGTCGACCTTGTTGGCGACGAGCACGACCGGGGCGCCGACCCGGCGGACGTTGCGCACCACCTGGTCGTCCTCCTCGGTGACCCCGATCGATGCGTCGACGACGAACAGGATCACGTCGGCGCCGGCCATCGCCTTCTCGGCCTGGTCGGACACCTTCTTGTCGATCGCCGTGCCGCCGGCCATCCAGCCGCCGGTGTCGATCAGACGGAACGGGCGGCCGTTCCAGTCGGCCTCGACCTCCTTGCGGTCGCGGGTGACGCCGGGGCGTTCCTCGACGATCGCCTCACGGCGACCGATGATCCGGTTGAGCAGGGTCGACTTGCCGACGTTGGGCCGGCCGACGATGACGACGGTCGGGAGACCCGACGAGCGGGTGGAGCCGGCGGTTCCAGCGGTTCCGGTCATGACACTCCAGTCACGGGCTGTGGCGCCCGATCGGCCAGGGTCGAGCGCAGCGCCACCCCATCGGTGGGCACCACCTCCACCGGGCGGGGAAGATCCTCGGGCCGGGCGCCGTCGAGGAAGACGCCGCCGGACAGACACACGTCGGGCAGCAGGTAGCGGTGGCCGGACGGCTGCTCGGCGAGCACGCGTTCGAGGTCGGCGCCGACCATCAGGCCGGTGACGCCGATGTTGCCGCCGAAGAACTCGTTGGCGACCTCGATCACCCGCACGTCTCGGTAGCCCGCGACGAGGGGACGCAGCACCTGGGCCCCATACGGCCCGGTGAGGAGCCCGATCGGGGCGTCGGCCCGAGGGCGCAACTGCACGAGCGCACCGCCGCCGACCGTGGCGGCCGGGGTGCCGCAGCCGCTCGCCGTCGGCGTCGGTGCGTCGACGGTGCGCGGGGCGCGGTAGCCCTCGGCGGGGGCGCCGTCGACCGAGGCGAAGAAGCCGGCCTGGGGCCCGGTCGCCGAGTCGGTGCGGCCCGTGAACTCGAGCTCGAACGTGCGGGCCATGCCGATGCCGTCCTCGTGCATCGGGAAGCCCTCGTAGGTCGACGCAGCGGGGAAGGGCCGTCCGGCGAGCAGGTAGTACTCGTCGGCGGCGAACACGACCGGCCGGCCGAGCAGGCGGTCGAAGCGCTGCTGCCACGACTCGACCAGGTCGACCACGGCGGCCGCCTCGCCGGCCGTGTGGGCGCGCATCTCGGGTTCGTTCGAGTGGTCGGAGATCCCGAGGGGCACGACGGCGACCGTGGTCAGCTCGGGGAACTCGTCGAGGATGCCGACCATCGTCTGTTCGAGCGCCGGGCCGTCGTTCACGCCGGGACAGACGACCACCTGCCCGTGGACCTCCACGCCGTGGTCGAGCAGGGCTCGCAGCCAGCGCAGGCTCGTGCCGCCGCGCTTGTTGCGCAACAGGTGCGACCGCAGCTCGGGGTCGGTGGCGTGGATCGACACGTACAGCGGCGACAACCCCTCGGTGACCACCCGCTCGAGGTCGAGCTCGGTGAACCGCGTGAGGGTCGTGAAGTTGCCGTAGAGGAACGACAGTCGGAAGTCGTCGTCCTTGAGCGAGAGGCTCTTCCGCATCCCCGGCGGGAGCTGGTAGATGAAGCAGAACGAGCAGTGGTTGTCGCAGGTGCGGACCTGGTCGAACAGCGACGACTGCACCTCGATGCCGAGGGTGCCGCCGCCGGTGCGATCCACCTCGAGCCGACGGTCGAGGCCGCCCCGGTCGATCTCGAGTTCGACGACGGGTTCGTCGATCAGGAGTTGGTACTGGATGACGTCGCGCGGCTGCTGGCCGTTGATGCTCACCAGGACATCGCCGACGAGCACCCCGGCCCGATCGGCCGGGGAGTCGGTTTGCACGGCGGTCACCAGGGGTAGGGCCACCCATCGAGTCTAGAGGGCCCATCCGTCGGGCCCTTCGCTCCGAACCCTCCATGTCCGACCCCACCCGCCCCGGCGAGCGGCCGGCACCCCGGGAATCCGTCGCCCGATCCGCCACGGACGATGGCTCCCCGTCACACTCGCACCACCTGCCCTTGTCACTCGATCGAGCCACGAAGGACCCCACCCCATGCGCATCGCCATCGTCGGCTCCGGGATCGCCGGCCTCGCCGCCGCCCACACCCTCGGCCCCGACCACGACGTCGTCCTCTACGAAGCGGCCGATCGGCTGGGCGGGCACGCCAACACCGTGACCGTCGACGACGCGGAGGTGGGACCGATCGGTGTCGACACCGGCTTCATCGTCCACAACGACCGCAACTACCCGAACCTGGTGCGCCTCTTCGACGAGCTGGCGGTGCCGGTGCGTGACACCGAGATGAGCTTCGGGGTGATCGACCGCGGTCCCGGGTCTCCCACCGAGGGCTTCAGCTACCGAGCGACGAACCTCGACACCCTCTTCGCCGATCGCTCCAACCTGTGGAACCGGTCGATGTGGCGGATGCTCGCCGACATCGTGCGGTTCTACCGGCACGCCAACCGGTTCCTCGACGCCGAGGGCGGCCCCGATCCGGAGCCGAGCCTCGCCGACTTCCTCCGCCGTCACGACTACTCCCGCGACTTCGTGCAGCTCCATCTGCTGCCGATGGGCGCCGCCGTCTGGTCGGCCGACCCGGCGACCTTCGACGAGTTCCCGGCGGCCTCGTTGCTGCGCTTCCTGTCGAATCACGGCCTGCTCGGGATCGGCGACCGGCCCCAGTGGCGCACCGTCGTCGGCGGCAGCCGGGTCTACGTCGACCTGCTCACCGAGCGATTCACCAGCCCTGCCGTCGGCGGTGAGATCCGCACCGCCAACCCGGTTCGGCGCGTCGAGCGGCTCGCCGAGGGTGGGGTCTCGCTCACCACGCCGAGCGGCACCGACACCTTCGATCACGTGGTGCTGGCGTGTCACTCCGACCAGGCGCTGCGCATGCTCGCCGAGCCGAGCGCTGCGGAGCGAGAGGTGCTCGGGGCGATCGCCTACCAGCCGAACACGGCGACCCTCCACACCGACACGTCCCTCCTCCCCGACCGCCGCAAGGCCTGGGCCGCCTGGAACTACGAGCGCCGCTCGACCGACCAGCGTCAGGCCACGCTCACCTACGACATGACGCTGCTCCAGGGGCTGCCGGGCTCGACCCGCTACCTGGTCAGCCTCAACTCCGACGACGCCATCGACCCCGACACGGTGCTCGCATCGTTCGACTACGCCCACCCCGTCTTCGACCGCGCCGCGATCGCCGCTCAGGCCCGCCACCACGAGATCGACGGCGTCGACCGGATCAGCTACTGCGGCGCCTACTGGCGCTACGGCTTCCACGAGGACGGGATCGCCTCGGCCCTCGAGAGTTGCGAGCGGATCGTCGACCACGCCCCGGCGGTGGTGGCCGCGTGAGACCCGGCCCTCCGGCGATCTGCCCCGGTGTCGTGCTCCACCGCCGCCACCGACCGGCCCACCACGAGTTCCGGCGGACGGTGCACTACGTCTGGTTCGACCCCGATCGACCCGACGAGCTGTGCCGACACCACGCCGCCTGGTCGACGTCGCGCTGGCGCCCCGTGCAGCTGCGCACCGACCCGGTGGCCGGCGACTACGGCGACGGCTCACCCGCCACCCTCGGCGACCAGGCCCGCGACCGGCTCGAGCCGGTGCTCGGTCGCCGCCCGCCCGGGCCGGTCCGCTTGCTCACCCAACCCCGGCGGTGGGGCTGGCTGTTCAACCCGATCTCGGTGTTCGTGGTCTGGGACGACCCCGACGACGACCCGGTCGGCGCCGTGCTCGAGGTGACCAACACCCCGTGGAAGGAGCGGCACCACTACGCCGTCGCGCTCACCCCCGACGCCGCCGGCGGCCACCGGGCCACCTTCGACAAGTCGCTCCACGTGAGCCCGTTCCTCGACGAGGACTACCGCTACGACCTGTGGATCGACGGCGCCGACGACCGCCTCGCGCTCCGCCTCGACGTGATCCCGTCGACGGCGCCGGACGACACGGCCCTGCCCGACGTCACGGCCCTGCCCGACGACACGGCCCCGCCGACCGTCGAGACCGCCCCGCCGATTGTCGAGACCGAGCTGCGCACCGAGCGCCACCCGGCCGGCCCGGACGCGCTGGCCCACGACCTCGTCGCCGCGTTCCTGCCCACCCACCGGGTCTCGCTCGGCATCCACGTCGAAGCCGCCCGCCTCGCCTGGAAGCGGGTCCCCTTCGTCCCCCACCCCCGCCGCCGCCAGGAGGCTGCCCCGTCCGACGGCGCTGCCTCTTCCAACCGCTCTGCAACCTCCGACCGACCGCTCCTCACCTCCGAAAGCCTCCGATGACCACCTTCCAGTCCCGACCCGACAACCTCGACCTGCCCGAGCCCCTCGAGGAACGGGAGACCAGCATCCGTCCGGAGGGCCTGCTCGATCTCGCCCGCAGCCGGGGCCGCCACACCGCCTCGCCGGTCGGGGCGATGACCGACCGGGCGGCCCGCGCACTCGTGCACGGCCTGCTGTCGAAGATGACCACCTCGAGGCTCGTGATCGAGGAGCGACTCGCCGGCCAGCCGGTCGAGCGGCTCTCGTTCGGCCCCGAGGCCGCCGCCGACGCCTCGGATCTCGACCACCTCGAGGCCACGATCGTCGTCACCGACGCCCGTGCCTACCGGGCCGTGGCGCTCGAGGGTTCGGTCGGGCTCGGTCGCGGCTACTTCGAGGGCTGGTGGGACAGCGACGACCCGGTGGCCGTGGTCCGCATGATCATCCACAACATCGAGCCCGTCGACGAGCTGCGCAATCGCCTGGCCCAGAACACCGGCTGGCTCACCGACCGGGTTCGGCGGGTGCTCCCCACCCGGGGACGCCGCCGCAACCGCGAGGACATCGCCAGCCACTACGACCTCGGCAACGACTTCTTCCGCATCTTCCTGGACGAGACGCTCACCTACTCGAGCGCCGTGTTCCCGTCGGCCGAAGCGGCACTGGCCGAGGCGTCGCACCACAAGTACGACCGGCTCCTCGCCAAGCTCGGCGTCAACTCCGACCATCGCGTCCTCGAGATCGGCACCGGCTGGGGCGGCATGGCACTGCGCACCGTCGACACCACCGGCGCCAAGGTCACAACCACCACGATCTCGTCCGAGCAGCTCGCCGAGGCCCGCAACCGGGTGCACCGGGCAGGCCGTCACGACGACGTGACCCTGCTCGCCGAGGACTGGCGCGACCTCGAGGGGCGCTTCGACCGGGTCGTGTCGATCGAGATGATCGAAGCCGTCGACTGGCGCGACTACGACCGCTACTTCGCCACGATCGAGCGATGCATGGAGCCGACGGGGCTCGCGGCGATCCAGGCGATCTGCGTGCCCGACCGCCGCTACGAGCGCACCAAGAACACCGAGGACTTCATCCGCCGATTCATCTTCCCCGGCGGGTTCCTGCCCTCGATCGGCGCCGTCACCCGATCGGTGTCGCGGGCGACCCGGATGCAGGTGATCGACGTCGAGGACTTCTCCGCCCACTACGCCGAGACCCTTCGCCGCTGGCGTGAGCGGTTCGACGAGCGCATCGACGAGGTGCAGGCCCTCGGGCTCGACGAGCGCTTCTGTCGGCTGTGGCGCTTCTACCTCGCCTACTGCGAGGCCGGCTTCCTCGAGCGCCACTGCACGGTCAACCAGTTCGTGATCGCCGGTCGCCACTGGCGCCCCGAAGGACTCGAACTGCGCGCCACCTGAGGCCGCCCTCAGCAGACCCGCACGACGAAGCGCGAGCGGAGCCACAGGTTCGGCCGAGCCTCGAACGGGCCGAGGTCGAGCACCTCGACGACGCGCGCTGCGATCGTCGCGGCCACCGCCTCGGCGATCGCGAGGGCGACCGCACGCCCCGGGCAACGATGCACTCCGGCGCCGAACGCCGACGCGACGTCGAGGTCGACCGTCACCCGCTCGGCGTCGACGATCCGTGTCGTCGAGCGGACCGGCGGGCGAGCTCGGTCGAGCCCGAGCCTGGCCGCCACGCCGATGCCGATCGCCGCCGCGGTGGCGTCGTGGGTCTGGAACAGCAATGCGAGGCGGTTCACGGCGCCCTCGTCGAACCCGCCGCTCCCGGCGTCGCCGAGCCAGCGCCGCAACCGAGCGACCGCGGTGTCGCCCACCACCGCCCGTGCGGCGGCATCGAGCGGTTCGTGGCGAGGCGCCAGCGCGCCGCAGAGTGCCGCAACGCCCTCGAGCAGCGACGGTTCGGGGTCGAGACCGATCGACCGAGCCACCACCTCGAGCGGGATCCGACGGGCCCCGTCCATCACATCGACCGCCCCGGGCCCACCGCCGTCGAGCCACGCGGCGGTCGCCGTCCGGGCATCGAGACCGGCGTCGGCGGGATCGACCCGCTCGAGGAGGTCGACCGCGAGGCGTCGACGGCGCTCGTGGTCGTCGCCGTCGCTGAACCGAGCCATCAGCGCCTGCACGGCGTCGAGCGGGTCGTCTGC
>JBPEXC010000414.1:0-18849 GCA_052032035.1 Acidimicrobiales bacterium
GAACGCTACGAGGCGTCGACGCCGTTCTTCGCGATGGGCCACCTCGTGCGCGGCATCCTCGGCCTCAAACCCGACGCCGAGCCGAGCGATGTGGCCGACCGACTCGGCGACGTCGGCGCGACGTGGCCCGAACTGGAGGAATGGCTGCCGCTGCTCGCGCTGCCCCTCGGTGTCGAGCTCGCCCCGACCGCCGCCACCGAGTCGCTCGCCGACCAGTTCCGGTCGCCGAAGCTCAACGAGGTGGCGGTCGACCTGCTCCGGCGGGTCCGCCCGACGACGACGGTGTTCGCAGTCGAGGACGCCCAGTGGATGGACGACGCCAGCCGCTCCTTCTTCCACGCCCTGATCGCGGCGGCCCCCGACCAGCCGTGGCTGGTGGCGAGCACCCAGCTCGATCACGACCCCGACCGGGAGCTGCCCGGCGACGTGCGACTCGAGCTGGCGCCGCTCGACGCCGGGGGCGTGCGCGACCTGCTCCGCCTCGCGGCCCGGGAGCTGCCGGCGTCGGACGAGACGCTCGAGCGCATCGCCGCCACCTCGGGGGGCCACCCGTTCTTCGCCCTCGAGCTGTTGCGCCACGCCGACGCCGACAGCCTGCCGGAATCGGTCGAGGCGGTCGTGACCCAGCGCATCGACCGCCTGGACGGCCGGGACCGCCAGTTGCTCCGGTTCGTGTCGGTCCTCGGCAACAGTTTCTCGCTCGACCTGCTGGCCGAAGCGCTCCCGGAGGTGGCCTCCTCCGCCGAGGACGCCGACACCTGGAACCGGCTCGGCGACTTCCTCGACGTCACCGTGTTCGGCACCGTGCAGTTCAAGCAGGAGTTGATCCGGGCCGCCGCCTACGACGGGCTGGTCTATCGGCGACGCCACGAGATCCACGCCACGGTGGCCGAGGCGATCGAACGGCAGTCGCGTCGCCGCGCCGCCCGGCAGGCCCCCCTGTTGTCCCAGCACTACTTCCTCGCCCAACGGTGGGAGAAGGCTCGCCACTACTCACGGATCGCGGCCGAGCGCGCGGCGGCCAAGGGGGCCACCGGGGAGGCGGTCGAGCTCTACGAGCGAGCCCTGACGGCGGCTCGGGCAGCCGACGACGACCCGGCGACGGTGGCGGCCCTGTGCGAGGCGCTCGGCGACGCCGCCGTGCTCGGCGGCCTGCCCCAGCGGGCGGAGGAGGCGTTCGAGGAGGCCCTCGCGTCGGTCGACGCACCCGAGGTGCGAGCGGGTCTGGCCCGCAAGCTCGGCGAGGTGCGCCGCGACCAGGGCGACCTCGACGAGGCCCGCCGGCGGTTCGACCGGGCCGACCGGTTGGCCGGCGAGCTCGACGGCGAGGTCGCCGAGCGCGCCCGGGCCGCCGTGCTCGTCGCACGGGCCGGACTCGAACACCGCGCCGGGGAGTTCGCCGAGGCCGAGCGGCTGGCGGCGACGGCGATGGACCTGGCCGCCGACGGGGTGGCGGAGGCGGAGTTCGCCACCGCTGCGCTGATCCGGCTGGCCAACTTCC
Source organism: Acidimicrobiales bacterium (assembly GCA_052032035.1). Classification (GTDB taxonomy): domain Bacteria; phylum Actinomycetota; class Acidimicrobiia; order Acidimicrobiales; family SZUA-35; genus JAWSVN01. The sequence continues at coordinate 1,502 of JBPEXC010000414.1, forward strand.
AACACCTCGACCGGGCACCCGACCAGGATCTGGGGGCGCTCGCCCTCGCCGTGTTCGAGCGGCTCGGCGACGAGCTGGGCATGGCCAAGGTGCACAACAACGAGGGCCTCGCCGCCTTCTACGCCGCCGACTGGGATCGGGCCGTGGCCGAGTGGAACGCCGCCGAGGCCCACTACCGGCGGGCCGGCGACGCGATCGGGGCGGCGACCGCCCGCAACAACCTCGGGGAGGTGCTCTCCGACCAGGGCCGACTCGACCAGGCCGAGGGCGCCTTCCTCGACGCCCAGCGGGCCTGGAAGGCGGCGTCGTTCCCGATCGGCCAGGCGCTGGTGCAGCTCAACCTGGGCACGGTGGCGGCGCGTCGGCGTCAGCGGGTCGAGGCGGAGTCGCTCCTCACCCGGGCCCGAGCCGCCTTCGCCGCCACCGGGCAGTCGGCCTATGCGACCGAGTGCGACCTGCGGCTCGTCGAACTCGAGGCCTACCTCGGGCGCGTCGACGAGGTTCGCGCCCGCCTCGATGCCCTCGACCTCGGCGACGAGTCGGCCACGGTCGTGCCGGTCGTGCGTCGTCTCGAGGCCTTCGCCCTCGCCGGGTCCGACGCCGCCGAGCTCGAGGCTGCGATCGACGTCGCCCTCGACGCCGCCACCGCCGCCGGGTCCCGGTACCAGTGGGCCCTCACCGCCCGCCTCTTCGCCGACGCCGTCGGGCGTCCCTCCCTCGCCGACGAGGCCGACGCCGCCCTCGCCGAACTCGGCGCCGACGGCGCCGTCGGCTACCAGCTGCCCCGGTGACGGCTCGCTCGTCGAGCCCTGAACCGTCGGTCGAGCTCCCGGTCGGGCAGCTCGCCGCGTGGTTCGACGAGCACGGGCGCGACCTGCCGTGGCGTCGTACCCGCGAGCCGTGGACGATCCTGGTCTCGGAACTGATGCTGCAGCAGACCCAGGTGGCGCGGGTGGTCGATCGACTGCCGCGGTTCCTGGATCGGTTCCCGACGCCGTCGGCGTGCGCCGCCGCGCCCGCCGGCGACGTGATCGACGAATGGGCCGGCCTCGGGTACAACCGCCGGGCCCTGGCGCTGCACCGAGCGGCCGGTGCGATGGTCGCCGACCACGGCGGCGACGTCCCCTCCGAGCTCGCCGCCCTCCTGGCCCTCCCCGGCATCGGGCCCTACACCGCCCGGGCCGTGCGGGTCTTCGCCTTCGAGCGGCCCGACGGCGTGGTCGACACCAACATCGCTCGCGTGCTGGCCCGGGTCGTCGGTCGGCCCCTCACCGCCTCGGTCGCCCAGCGACTCGCCGATCGCCTCGTGCCAGACGGCGACCCCTGGACGTGGAACCAGGCGTTGATGGAGGTGGGTGCCCTGCGGTGTCGCCCCACCCCGCGCTGCGACGACTGTCCCCTCCGCACGGCGTGCGGGTGGGCGCGATCCGGCCTCCCGGATCCCGACCCGGCGGAGCGAACCGCCGGCGTGACCTCGCCGCAGTCGACGTTCGAGGGGTCGGACCGGCAGGGTCGGGGCCGCCTCGTCGACGCCCTGCGGCGCGGCCCGGTCGAGGCCGCCGACCTGGCCGCGACCATGGGGTGGAGCGACGACCCGGCGCGGGCGGCCCGGGTGGCCGAGACGGTGGTCGGCGACGGCCTCGCGGTCGTCGAGCACGGCACGTATCGGTTGCCGTGACCGGTAGGGTCCCGCCGGTGGAGGACACACGAGCACGGGTGATCGCGGCGGCGCGGGCAGCGTTCGCCGCCCACGGGTACGGCGGCGCCGGCATGCGAGGCATCGCCGCCGATGCGGGCCTCAGCGCGATGGCCCTCTACACCTACGCCCCGTCCAAGGCCGCCCTCTACGAGCTCGTCTACCGCGAGGGCATCGCCACGATCTACGGCGAGTTCGCCGAGGTCGTGGCCGACCGGGCGTCCCTCGACGAGGAGATCGACGCGCTGTTCGCGAAGGGCGGCGAGCTGCTGCAGCGCGACCCCGACCTGCTGCGGTTCTCGATCCGGGTGGTCCTCGACCGCGATCACCCCGAGCTGGCCGACCTCGAGCTGATCACCGAGCCCTACCAGGACTTCTTCCACGGTCTGGTGGAGCGCAACGTCGCTCGTGGTGATCTCGACGCCGCCCAGTCCGCCGACCTGGTGCGAGCGATCACGATGCAGTTGTGGGGCCTGACGGCGATGGCGGCCGTCGATCCGTCCCACATCGAGCCGGCGGTGCAGGCGGCGACCGCCGCGCTCGAGGGGCAGCTGGCTCGCTGAGCCGGCCCTCCGGACGAGCTGTTCAGGGCAGGCGCGGCGGGTCGTTGGTGACGCGGGGCAGCCGACGCAGCTTGTAGACGAACGTCACCAGCGCAGTCCAGAGCCGATCGCAGTCGACGACCAGCTTCGGGTTGGCGGCGCTCACGACGCACCTCCGGGCACGAGCCGCAGGCGGGTGCGGCCCTCCAGCGTGACCGTCGCCGTGGCCCGACCCAGGTCGTCGGCCAGCACGATGGCCTCGGTGTCGGTGCCGTCGAGGGCGGTGCCGTCGAGTGCGTAGCCCGCACCGGGGCGCAACGACCCGAAGCCGATCTCGACCTCGAGGGCATCGGTGTGCCACGGCTCGAGCACGAGGTCGAGCGACTCACCGTCGTCGGATCGGGCGAGCACGACGATCACGTCGTCCCACGGCAGCGACGCCACGACCGGACCCTGCGGCGGTTGGTAGCCCCGCACGTTGAGATCGGCCGTGGAGTGCGGCGTCGACCACCGCACCAGCATGTGGCCGGCGAGGCCCGAGGCCCCGGCCTTCAACGGACGTTCGGGCCAGCGTTCCCCGGTGCCGCACTGGCGGGCCGCCGCTCCGAGGGCGGCCTCGGCCAACTCGGCGTGGCCCGTGGCGCGAGCTCCGGCGACGATGCCGGTCCACCCCGGCAGTGCGCTGGACCGGGTCCGGTGTCGCTCTGGCGTCTCGGGCAGCTCCATGTCGAGCCGACCGTTGTCGACCGTGGCGGCGAGCGCCGCCATCTTCGCCGGGGCGTTGCGCAGCTCGAGGGCCCGGGCCCGGGCCGCGTGGTCGGGGAGGATGTCGGCGAAGCGGTTGGTGCCGTTGGCGAAGTAGTGGCCGCCGGGCACCTCGCCGGTGTCCCACGACAGGCCGAGGTGGTTCGACCGGATGTGGGCATAGGAGCCGTCGGGGGTGAGGTACTCGTCGTCGAGGGTCTGCTCCCAGCGCGGCGCGACCTCGCGCCATCGGTCGGAGCCGTGGAGGGTCTCGTGGCCCCGCAGCGACTGGGCGCCCATGATGTTGCAGACGGTGAACGACCAGCCCGGCTCGCACGGGAAGAAGCCGAGCCGGCTGCGGTCGTAGTTGGCCTTGATGGCGTCGACCAGGGTGTGGTGGTCGTAGGCGAAGGTGCGGCCGTCGCTCCAGGTGAAGGTGAGCGACCCGGGCTGGTCGTAGCGGTCCGAGCCGGTGACGGCCTCGTACATGTTGATCACGTCGCCGAGGAAGGCGGAGAACATGATGTTGTCGCGCACGATCGGGTCGGGGTTGGCGTCGAAGTTGCCGAGCAGGTTGAGGGTGCGCCAGTAGCGCCACACCCGCAGGTCGGTGTGCTTGTCGATCAGCTTCGACAGCGCCTGCTCGACCTGGTGCGGCGCGTTGGGCACGTAGTTGGCGGCGAACACGCTCAGCGCCCAGGAGAAGGTGTTGAGCTGGTAGCGGAGCTGGGTGCCGCCGTGGAACTGCTCGCCCCAGTCGAGGCCCTTGAGGCCGTCGTCGGGTTGGAAGGCGAGGTCGTAGCACCAGCGGACCAGCTCGGCGTCCATGTCGTCGGGGAGGCGGGCGTCGCGCACCTTCTCCGGCACCGAGCCCTCGGCCAGGTAGGCGTTGAGCTCGGGGATCTTGGCCTTCTTGGCCTGATAGCGGCGCTCGAAGCGCCACACCATGCGGGCGACCGTGGCGACGGCGGCGGCGTAGGCGACCGGGATCGCCCACCTCCAGTGGGTGCCGTCGGCAACCCAGAGGCGGGGGCCGTCGGCCAGGACGGCGGCGACCGCGGCCGAGCCGAACCACACGATCGGGATCGCGGCATGGGCGCTCAGGCCCCACCACAGCACGAGGGCGACGACCATCAGCACGAGGGTGGCGACGAACGCGATCGGGGCCGCGTCGTAGAGCAGGCCGGCGCCGGGGAACACCAGGCCGAGGCCCGCGGCCGTGGCGGTGTGGCCGTCGACGACGAACACCAGCACGGCGCCGATGAGCTGGATCACCGCGACCAGGGCGACGAGGCGGCCGAGCAGGATCCGACTGGTCGGCCCGAGCCGAGGCGGGTCGGTCCGCAGCAGCAGGGGTTGGCCGTCGCGCACGTCGGCGGGGGAGGGATCGGTGACGGTCATGAGCGGACGCTCCCTGCTCGGGACGGACGTGGTTCCTGGTGCGGTAACGGTTGGCGGTGCGGTATCGGTTCGCGGTGCGGTATCGGTTCGCGGTGCAGCGTCACCTGGGGGCGACCGGTGATGCGGTGGTAGGCCCGGACGAGGCGGACCCACACCTGGGCGCAGTCGAGGAACATCGAGATCACGGCGACACCTCCGCGGCGACCGGCTCGAGCCGGAGGCCCACGGCGTCGCCGATCGTGATGGTGGCGGCCCCGACGCCGTTGGCGTCGGCCTGCACGGTCACCTCGGCGCGGGGCGCATCGCCACCGAGTCGGTAGCGGGCGCCCGGTTCCAGGTTGGTGAACTCGAGCACGAGCTCGTCGCTCGGCTCGCCCTCGACGGGGCGGAGCGACAGATCGAGGCTGACGCCGTCGGTCGAGCGGGCGACGGTCACCATCGCCTGGGGCCACGGGACCGCGCCGACGATCGGGCCCTCGGGGGCCACGTAGCCCCGCAGGTTGAGCGAGGCGGTGGTGTGGGGGCCGGCCCAGCGGTTGATCAGGTGACCGGCCATCGTCTGCACCCCGGCGGCGACGGGACGCTCGGGCCAGCGTTCCCCGGTGGCGCACTGCCGGTCACCGGCCCGGAGGCAGGCGTCGAGCAGCTCGGCGTCGCCCATCAGGCGGGCGGCGCCCGCCAGCTTGGTCCACGCCCCGAGGGCGGTGCGCCGCACCCGGTTGCGTTCGTGATCCTCGGGCAGTTCGAGGTCGAGGTGGGGGCGACCGTCGTCGTCGTGGGTGAGCGAGGCCCGCAGCCCGGCCAGCTTCCTGTCGAGGCCGCGGCTGGCGATCGCCCGACCCCGGTCGGCGAGGTCGGGGGCGACGTCGACGAAACCGTTGGAGCCCGTCATCAGGTATTCGCCGCCGGGGGTCTCGCCGGTGTCCCAGCTCAACCCGGTGCGGGTGCAGCGGATGTTGGCGTAGTTGCCGTCGGGCAGCAGGTACTCGTCGTCGAGGGTGTTGCGCCAGCGCTGCTGGTAGTCCGACCACAGCGGCCGGCCGTGGAGGACCTCGTAGCCGAGCAGCGACTGGGCGCCGATCGTGTTGCAGGCGGCGAACGCCCAGCCCGGTTCGCACGGGAAGAAGCCGCTCTCGCTCTCGTCGAAATTACGGCGAACGGCGTCCATCCAGGTGTGGTGGTCGTAGGAGAAGGTGCGACCGTCGTGCCACACGAAGGTGAGCGAGCCGGGTTCGTCGAAGTGGGTCGAGCCGGTGACCGCCTCGTAGAGGTTGATCTGGTCGCCGGTGAATCCGGAGAACATGATGTTGTCCCGCACCAGGGGGTCCGGGTCGCCGTTGAAGTTGCCGAGCAGGTTGAGGGTGCGCCAGTAGCTCCAGACCCGCAGGTCGGTCTGCTTGAGCACCAGGTTGCGCAGCACCCGCTCGATCTCGGTCGGAGCGTTGGGCAGGGCGTTGGCGGCGTACTGCGAGAGGGCCCAGCCGAGGTAGTTCAGCTGGTAGCGGACGCAGGTGCCGCCGTGGAACTGCTCGCCCCACTCGAAGCCGTCGAACCGGTCGATCGGCTGCAGCGCCAGCTCGTAGCACCACCGCTGGAGCTCGGCGTCCATGTCGTCGGGCGTGCGGAACGCCCGCACCGGCTCCGGCGGTCGGGCAGTGGCGAGGAAGGCGTTGAGGGCCGGGATCTTCGCTCGCTTCGAGCGATAGCGCCGCTCGAACGAGCCGACGGTGGCGCCGATCGCGACGACGGCGAGCACCGGGGCGACGACACGGGCCCAGTCCCAGGTGGCGCCGGCGTCGGTCCACCACCGTGGCCCTCCGGCCAGGGCGGCGGCGACGGCGGCGCTGGTCAGCCAGGTGAGCGGCAACGCCCACACCGCGCTGATCGCCCACCACAGCACGATCGACACCGCACATGCCGCCAGGGTGAGGGCGAACAGCTCGGGCATCGTCGTGAACAGGAAGCCGGCGCCGGGGAAGATCAGCGAGAGTCCGGCCGCCGTCGCCCGGTCGCCGTCGACGACGAAGGCGAGCAGGAGGCCGACGACCTCGATCGCGCCGACCGCGAGCGCCGTGCGTCGGATCAGACGGCGGGTGGTCGGACCCATCCGGGGCGGCCGCTCGGGGAGGAGCGGGAGCCCCGTCGGACCGACCGCCGTGGCGTCGGGGCGAGGTGGGTGCAGGGTGGTCATGCGGCGATCTCCTCGGCGTCGGAGGTGCGGTGGGCGAGTTGGTCGAGGGCCAGGGCCACGGGGTCGTGGCCCACGGTCGGTCGGGCGACGATGCGGGCGGCCTCGGCGTCGTCGAGGTGGCGGAGCCAGAGCCGGCCGGCGGCCACGATCCGTTCGTCGGCGGCGATCGTGGTGCCGCGGGCCGCGGCGCCCAAGACCTGGCGGCGGAGCCCGGCCCATTCCTCGTCGCCGATCCAGCCGGCGTCGCGGGCGAGCGCCGTGGCGGCCACGTGCTCCCAGGGTTCGGGTCGTCCGCCGGCGATGCCGAGCGGGGTCCAATACCAGGCCGGGCGGCGGCGGCCACCCGGCCCGAAGTGGGTCGCCAGCGCCGCCCGAGCGGCGGACGGCTCGGCGGTCACGCGGGCGAAGAGCACGAGGTCGAGCAGTCGGATCCAGGTCGGTTCGCTGGCCGGCGCCCCCATCCCGGTCCGGCGGGCATCGGCGTCGAGCTCGGCGCGCTCCGCCGGCGAAAGGAGGTCGAGCGCCGCCAGGGCGGTGCGGGCGGCGGCGTGATCGACGCGGAACGGGTCGCCCTGGCGGCGGCCCCGGCACCACCAGCCGATCCGACGAGCTCGACGGGCGACGGCGTCGCCGGTGACCGCACGGCGCCATGCGCCCTCCTCCTCGGGTGCGGGCCGGGCGTCGAGCGCTCGGATCGTGGCGGCTCGGCAGCGGTCGACGACCGAGATGGCGTCGAGCCGGGCGGCGAGGTCGTCGCCGCTGCTCCGCTCCCGTCGGCGCTCGGCCAGCCGTCGAACCGGGGGCAGTCGTCTCGTCAGGGCACGAACCCACCCCAGCCAGGCGACGACGAGCACCACGAGGGGGAATTCGTGGGCCGCCGCCGTCGGGCCGGGTTGAGCGATCTCTTGCGAGATCGTGTCGCCGTGCTGCGCAGGGGGCACCACACCCGAGAGCACCACGGCGACGATCATGACGGCCAGCAGGCCGAGGTCGAAGCCCCATGCCAGCCAGGCGCCGACAGCGACCACGAAGGTTGCGGTGAGCGCGATGCCGACGATCGGCGCCTCGCCGTAGAGACCGGCACCGGGCACGAGGAGGCTGCGGACCATGTGGTCGCCCCGGTGACCGCCGAACACGGCGAGGCCGAGCGGGACCGCGACGGCCGAGGCCAGCGTCGCCAGACGTCGGCGGGCAAGGGTCGACGACCCGGTTCCGGCCAGTCCCGACAGGTTCACCCCACGAGGTCGAGGGCGTCGAGGTCGAGGGCGTGGCGCCCGTGGCGACGGGCCATCGCCGTCAGCATGTCGTCACCCCGTTCGGTCCGCTCGGCGAGCATGGTGGCGATCACGGTCATCGCCACGCCCCACAGGCTGCCGTGGCGGTAGTCGCGCCACGCGGCCTCCGCGTCGTAGCTGATCCCCCGGGCCTCGATCTGTTTGCGGTAGTCCTCGACGAGGTCGGCCTCGACGAAGGCGCGACGCTCGGGCTCGAAGCCACCGCCGATCAGGTAGGCCACGTCGTTCATCGCCAGGCCGTAGTTGGCGGTCTGCCAGTCGACCACCACCAGGGGAGGGGCATCGGGCGTGTCGCCGAACAGCAGGTTGTCGGGGCGGTAGTCCATGTGGACGATCGTGCGAGCGGTGTCGGTGCCGAGCGCCCACTGCCCGACCTTGTCGGCGAGCGCACGGACCAGGGCGACGACGTCGTCGTCGAGGCGATCGCCGAGTCGGTCGAGGAAGCCGTCCATCGTGGCGGCGTAGATCATCGACACCGCCGCCATCTGTTCCTCGGGCGGGGCGTCGGTGCCGAGGAGGGTCGGGATCGTCTCGTCGCCCCAGCGCGGGGCGTGCAGCGCCACCGCCTGCTCGAGGGCGAGCGCGGCATCGTCGACGGACAGGCCGGCGAGCTGGTCGCCCTGGACCGACTCGGACAGGTCCTCCATCAGCAGGACGAAATCGGGTGCCGCACCGTCGTAGCGAGCCGCCCAGATCCGCGGCGTGCGGATGTCGACGGTGTGGTCGATCAGGTCGTAGTACGCGAACTCCCTGGCATAGGTGCCGTTGGCGAAGGCGGCGAGCCGAGCCGCTGGGTCGGCCGACGGGAACTTCGCCACCACCGAGGCGGGCCGGTCGGTCGGATCGTCCCAGGTGAGTTCGAACCGGGCGTTGCGGCCGGTCTGCCCGGTGCCGATCTCACCCCGGAACCGGACGTCGGTGACGGTGGCCCCGCCGTTCCCGGCCCCGGCGAGCGCTGCGGTCATCCATGCCTCGTCGATCGCGTCGGGCGTCCCACGCACGTCGAGTTCCATCGGTCCCCCTTTCGGCCGCAGCGCGGCCGTCATCCGGAGCGGTCCCCCTCGACCGCTCCGGACCACTTTACGGGTGTACAGGGGCTCGTGCCAGTCGAGCGCGGAGAACGACGGGTCAGGCCGTGAGCGCGGCGATCAGCTCCTCGACGGCGGCGTCGGCGATGGCCGCCATCTCGTCGTCGGTGCGATCCTGGATCGGATGCTCGACGAAGACGCGCCGGGGCTGGAACCCGAGCGCGTCACCCTGGAGTCGGGCCGCGTCGACGAAGACGGCGCTGGCCACGAAGACCCCGGGGAGACCTCGACGTTCGAGGTCGGCGATGTCGTGCACACTGCACGACGTGCAGCTGCCTCAATCGGCGAGCGCCTCGATCACGGCGTCGCACTGGGTGGCGATCTCGTGGCGGAGATCGACCGGGGCGGGCTTGGAGAACGTCGGCTTGGCGTAGCGCTGCACCGTCGCCCCCTCGGCCTCGAGTCGAGCCTGGAGCCGGTCGAGGAAGCGGTCGCCCCGGGGCTTGGTGATGTCGAGCAGGCCGATGGTCGTGCCGCCGAGCGAGGCGAGGCGTGGCGCCTCGCTCACATCGGCGGCGCCGCGGCCGCCGGTCGGATCGAGCACGATCCGCGGTGGGGCGGTGGGTGGGGTGGTTGACGGGGTGGTGGTCATCGCGTGGTCCCCTCGTGAGCGCCCGCGTCGTGCGTCGACGCGGTGCGTGCGATCCCGATCGTGACAGGTTCGGACCCCTTGGCGCCACCGACCCAGCCGGTGAGCACCGACGAGAACAGTCCGGCCGGGCCGCCGGCCGAGGCGATCAGCAGCCCGCCGGGGCGGAACTTGGGCAGGGTGGCGCCCTCGGCGATCGCCGCCGGGAGCCCTTCGGCGATCCCGTCTCGCGAGCCGTCGGGGTCGCGCACGAGGTCCTCGCCGTCGATCATGAGCAGGGGCTCGAGCTCGGCTCGGAGGCGGGCGCGATCCCAGCCGGCCTCGGCGAAGATCGCTGCGTGTTCGGGAGCGACGACCAACATCGCGTCCATGCCAATCACCAGCTTGGGGTGATGGACGGAGCGGAGCACGGTGGCGAACGAGCGCACGAGGGACTCGGGTGTGCGGGAGAGCTGGTCGACGACCGGCGTGGGGCCCTGGCCGGCGAAGAGGGTGACCGTGTCGGCGTCGGGGGCGAAGCCGGCCTCGGTCGCCAGCGTGCCGAGCGGGCCGTCGGGGGTCTCGGTGAAGCAGAAGCCGAGCTTGCCGGGCGACCCCTGGCACGCCATGTCGATCTCGCCCGGTCGGCCACCGCCGAGGTTCCGGACCACGAGCTGGAGGGCGCGTCCGATCGTCATGTTGGCCCGGTTGCCCTGCCCGAAGACGTTGCCGTCGGCGTTCATCCCGATCCGCCGGGCGACGGGGCCGTTGACGACCAGGATCGGGCCGCTGAAGAAGGTGGTGGCGAGCAGGCCGTGCATGTTGAACTCGGCGCTGCACGCGCCCTCGATCGCCGTCAGCACGACGTCGAAGTACTCCGGGCGGCAGCCGGCCATCACGGCGTTGACGGCGATCTGCTCCACCGTGGCCTCGACCAGGTCGGGTGGGATGGCGGCGACGATCTCGTCCGGCGCTCGATCGGTGCCCTCGAGCATGCGCAGCACCCGGGCCTCGGTCGGGGGCACCACGGGCAGCCCGTCGGTCCAGCCCCGGTCGAAGGCAGCTTCCATCTCGTCCTCGAGCTGGGCGAGCTCCACGCGACGACTGCGCAGCGTCGAGCCGCCGAACCGGACGGCCAGCTCGTCGGTCAGCGTCGGGTCGACCGAGAGCGAGCCGCAGCCGGGGCGCTGGTCGGGCAGGTCGGGTCCGAGGTCGTCGACGCCGCTGAGCGCCGACCAGGCGGTGCGCTGCCAGCCGATCGTGCGATCGACCTCCTTGCCGCCCTCGACGCGCAGCAGCGTGGGGACCGTCTCGATGTCGTGATGCCACGAGACGCCGAGCCAGGTGTCGTCGACGACCCCGTCGACGGTCTCCGGGAAGGTCGGGTCGTCCTGGCTGTAGACCGTCACGCCCACCCGTCGCTGCAGGTCGCCGAGCACGGGTCCGACCAGCTCGCAGGTGGCACAGTCCCGTTTGACCACCGCGACGAGCCCGTCGGGCAGGGTGGGGACGTCACTCGACTGGGTCACCATGCATGAGACACTATTCACATCCCCTTTCGAGGGGGAAATGGCGTGGACTACCGTTTCACCACGGTGTCGTCGTCGGTCACGTCCGACGGTCGTCGCCGTCGGAAGGGGATCGCCGGCAATGGAGCCAGCCTCATGATGGAGATCGAGTTCTTCGGGGTGCGGGGCTCGACGCCGTGCTCGTGCTCGAACACGATGGGGCATGGCGGCAACACCTCGTGCGTGATGGTGCGCGTCGACGACGAGCCACCGATCATCTGCGACCTGGGCACCGGCGCCCGCTACTACGGCAACCGTCTCCTCGACGGCGAGCCTGGCACGTTCGACGGCACCGCGTTGGTCACCCATCTGCACTGGGACCACGTGCAGGGTCTGCCGTTCTTCGTCCCACTGCTGCGCGACGGAGCCCACCTCCGATTCGTCGGCCCCCGGCAGGAGGACGGGCGGAGCCTCCAGGAGGAGGTCTGTTCGTTCGTGCGTCCGCCGCTGTTCCCGATCGAGCTGCAGGTCCTCCCCGGCCAGATCGACTTCGTCGAGACGAGCCACGATCGCCTCGATGTCGGCTCGGCCTCGGTGTTGGTGCGCGAGATCCCGCACGTGGGTCCGACCAACGGCTACCGGATCGACGCCGGCGGCGCCTCGGTCGCCTATCTACCGGACCACCAGCAGCCGATGGACGGATCGATGTCGATCGCCGACGGCGTGCGCGAACTGTGTGACGGCGTCGACGTCCTGATCCACGACGCCCAGTACGACGCCGAGGAGTTCGCCGCGAAGCTCGACTGGGGGCACTCGACCGCCGACTACGCCGTCGAGGTGGCCCGCCAGTGCGGCGTCCGCCATCTGGTCCTGTTCCACCACGACCCGCTCCACGACGACGACTGGATCAAGGACGCCACCGAGCGCGCCGAGGTCGCCGCCGCCGGGAGTTTCCAGGTCAGCGCCGCCTTCGAGGGCCTGACCCTCCGGCTCGGTCGCTGAGGGCTACCTCAGTCGGCCGCGAGCAGCGCGCCGTTCTCCACGTCGTAGACGAAGCCGGAGATGGCGTCGGTGTGGGGCACGAACGGGCTGTTGCGGAGGAGCTCCATCGACAGCCGGACGTCCTCGAACGGGTCGTCGAAGGCGTAGACCCGCCAGGTCGGGCGATGGCCGGTCTCACGCTCGAGTTCGTTGAGGAACGCCGTCTCGTCGATGCCCTGCACGCCGCACTTGGTGTGGTGGATCAGCACGATCTCCCGCGTGCCGAGGCTGCGCTGGGAGAGGCACAGGGAGCGGATCACCTCGTTGGAGATCACGCCGCCGGCGTTGCGGATCAGGTGGGCCTCACCGTTCTCGAGACCGAGCATGCGATAGGGGTTGATCCGGGCGTCCATGCAGGTGACGATCGCGACCCGGGTCGAGGGCTCCTTGTCGAGTCCACCCTCGTCGAACTCGGCCTGGTAGGCCAGGTTGGCCTCGCGCATCGCGCGCGCCTTCTCTCCGTTCGGCATGGCAGTTCCTCCTGGTCGAAACGCGGTCCCGCAACCCTAGGGCGGCGGAGCGGTCACGACGCGATCGCGGCGTAGACCAGATTGCGGAACACGCGCTCGGGCTGCTCCATGCCGGTCATGTACTGGGTCATCAGCACGCCGACGAGTTGCTCGGCGGGGTCGACCCAGAAGTAGGTCTTGGCCGCGCCGGCCCACCCGAACTCGCCGACCGATCCCGGGCCGGCGTTCAGGGCGACGTCGACCATCACGCGAGACCCGAGCCCGAAGCCGAACCCGGGGGCCTCGCGGCCGATGATCTCGTAGGGGAGCATCGAATCGGGCAGGGCGTTGGCGTGCATCAGCTCGAGGGTCTTGGGGCCGATCACCCGCACGCCGTCGAGTTCCCCGCCGTTGCCGAGCATGCGAGCGAACCGCAGGTAGTCGGCGCCGGTGGAGAACAGGCCGACCCCGCCCCGCTGGAACGTCTCGGGCGTGTCGACCGGGTAGGTCGCGTCGACGTCGATGCGCTCGTTGAACCCCGACAGCGCCGCCTCGAGCAACTTGCCCCCGTGGTAGCCCTCGCCGATCAGGTCCGGGAGCCCGTACATCGCAGCGAGGCGGTCACGGTCGCCCTCCGCGACCCCGAACCCGGTGTCGGGCATGCCGAGCGGATCGAAGAAGCGCTCGGCGAGGAAGTCGCCGAGCGACTGGTCTGCGAGCAGCTCGATCAGACGGCCGGCCACGTCGATGCCCACGCTGTAGTGCCAGCGTTCGCCCGGCTGGAAGGCGAGGGGTTGGGCGGCGATGGCGTCGACGCACTCGGCCAGTGAGCGTCCGGCGTCGTGCATCACCCGGGCGTCGCGGTAGTGCTGGGCCACCGGGTTGTCGACGTGGAAGTCGTAGGTCAGCCCGCTGGTGTGCATCAGCAGGTCCCGCACGGTCATCGGACGGGCCTGCGGGGCGAGCGCACCGTCGGCCCCGAGGACCTGGCAGGCTCCGAACGCCGGCAGGTACTTCGCCACCGGGTCCTCCAGGAGGAACCTGCCCTCCTCGAACAACACCATCAGGGCGGTCGACACCACCGGCTTGGTCATCGAGTAGATCCGGAAGATCGTGTCGGCGGTCATCGCCTCGCCGGCCTCGGCGTCGCGATGGCCGACCGACGCGCTGTGCACCAACTCGCCCCGGCGCGACACCAGGGTGTGGATCCCCCGGATCCCCTTGGTGTCGACGAAGTCCTGCATCACCGGTTCGATGCGGTCGAGCTGCTCGCTCCGCATCCCGACGGTCTCCGCGGTTGTCATGGCTGTTCCCCTGTTCCCCTGTGACAACGCTGTGCCACCTGCCTGCGGCAGGAACCGAGCTGTCGGCCCGGGCGCCACTATGGTCGACGCCATGAGCGACCTGCCAGCCATCGAAGCCGCCGAGTTCCGTCGAGTGCTGGGGCACTTCCCGACCGGTGTCACCGTCGTGACCGCCAACGGCTCGGAGGGGCCGGTCGGCGTCGCCATCGGCTCGTTCGCCTCCATCTCCCTCGACCCGCCCCTCGTCGGCTTCTTCCTCGGCAACACCAGCGGTTCGCTCCAGGGCATCGAGAGCGCCGGCCACTTCTGCGTCAACGTGCTCTGCGACGACCAGCTGGACCTGTGCGGGACGATGGCCTCGAAGGCCGACGACAAGTTCTCCGGCGTGGCGTGGACCCCGGCCCACGGCTCCGGCGCCCCGGTGTTGCCCGACGTCCACGCCGTGATCGACTGCACCCTCGACCAGATGGTCGAGCTGGGCGACCACCACCTGGTCGTCGGCCGCGTCGTCCACCTCGAGACGGTCAACGACCACGAGCCGATGATCTTCCACAAGGGCCGCTACGGCACGTTCGGCACGACCGGCTGAGGAACCCTGCCGCCCCCCGTGGGCGGCCTCGCCCAGCCCGCCGTCACCCTCGGTGGGTAAACGCCCCCAAACGCTCAAGTCGGTGTCGAAGGTGACCACGGACTGTGGTCAACTGGCTCTCGCATGAGTGACTTTCGCACCACCTCACCCGCGTCGACCCCCGCCCCCTCGGTCGCCGCCGTCGGCGGGATCACCACGTCGACCTCGGGCGGCACGACCGTCGACGCCGACCCGTTCTGGGGCTTCGTCGCCCTGCTGTCGCTCGTCGCACTCGGTCTCTACGCCCCGAGCGGGCTGCTCTTCCTCGGCTTCATCGGCCTGATCATCCTCGTGCACGAGGGCGGCCACTTCGTCGCTGCCCGGCGAGCCGGCATGGAGCCGAGCGAGTTCTTCTGGGGGTTCGGGCCCGAGATCGTGGCCTTCGAACGCAACGGCTGCCGCTACGGGATCAAGGCGCTGTTCCTCGGCGGCTACGTCAAGCTCTGGGGCATGACCCCCAGCTCGGTCCTGCCCGCCGGCGTGAGCGAGGCCGGCACCTACCGGGCCGCCAGCCACTGGGGGCGGCTCTCGACGATCCTCGCCGGGCCGGCGGTCAACCTCGTGACCGGCGCCGCCGCCTTCGGCGTCGCCCGGTCGATGGCCGGCCAGGACGCCTGGTCGTCGTTCGTCGGGGGCTGGGACGACACCTGGTTCGTCATCACCGCCACCACCGACGCCCTGTGGACCTGGGCCTCCCAGATCACCGGCTACCTCGGCTTCCTCGTCGACCCCTCGACCGAGGCCCCGGTGCGCTTCATGTCGCCGGTGTCCCAGGCCACCGTCACCGGCGAGGCCGTGTCGGCCGGCTGGGCCCGCTCGCTCCAGTGGTTCGGCATCCTCAGCGTGGCGATCGGGGCCCTCAACCTGGTGCCCCTGCCCCCGCTCGACGGGTCGCACGCCATGGTGGCGATGTCGGAGAAGGTCGCCCAGCTGGTGCGACGTGATCGCAGCCTGCGCTTCGACGTGCGCCGACTCGAGCCGGTGGCCTACGTGACGATCGGCGCCCTCGTGCTCCTGTCGGTCACGGCGCTCGTGATGGACATTCGCGACGTCATCTGAGAATCTCGCGTCGTGCCCATCTACGCCCTCGGTGACCGCGAACCCACGATCGACCCCAGCGCCTTCGTCCACCCCGAGGCGGTGATCATCGGCGACGTCCGGATCGGTGCCGAGGCCTCGATCTGGCCGTGTGCCGTGCTGCGGGGCGACGAGGGCTACATCAGCATCGGGGCCCGCACCTCCATCCAGGACGGCTCGGTGCTCCACACCACCCCCCAGTGGCCGACGGTCGTCGGCGACGACTGCGTGGTCGGCCACATCGTGCACCTCGAGGGCTGCACGATCGAGAGCGGCTCCCTGGTCGGCAACGGCTCGGTGGTGCTCCACCGGGCGATCGTGCGTTCGGGCGCCCTCGTCGGCTCCAACGCCGTGGTCACCAACGACACCGAGGTGCCGGCCAAGGCGATGGCCCTCGGGATCCCGGCCAAGATCCGGCCCGACTCGGTGATGCCCGAGATGATCGAGCTCGCCGTCGCCGCCTACCTCGACCGGGCCCGGACGTATCCGACCGAACTGCGTCGGCTGGACTGAGGGTCGACTCGACTGAGCCAGCGGCCCGGCCGCCGGGTGCCACACAATTGTTCCTACGGCGATAGTGTTAATTCGTCGGTCGGTGGACGCCGTCCGACGATGCCCCGGATGCGCCAGGAGGTCACCCCGTGACGGTCACTCCCGATTCCCTCGATCTCGGTCGCTACAAGCTCGGCTGGAGCGACGAAGAGGACTACGTCTACAAGCCCAAGAAGGGTCTGAACGAGGAGATCATCCGCGAGATGTCGTGGATGAAGGGCGAACCCGACTGGATGATCGACTTCCGGTTGAAGTCCTACCGCAACTTCACCAAGCGCCCGATGCCCAACTGGGGCGGCGACATGTCGGAGATCTTCTTCGACGACATCTTCTACTACATCAAGCCGACCGAGGGTCAGGTCGACTCCTGGGACGACCTCCCGGATGCGATCAAGGACACCTACGAGAAGCTGGGCATCCCCGAGGCCGAGCGCAAGTACCTGGCCGGCGTCACCGCCCAGTACGAGTCCGAGGTGGTGTTCCACCGGAACCGCGAGGACCTCGAGCGCCAGGGCGTGCTGTTCACCGACATGGACACCGCCCTCCGGGAGTATCCCGAGATCGTCAAGCCCTACTTCGGCAAGGTCATCCCGCCGAACGACAACAAGTTCTCCGCCCTCAACTCCTCGGTGTGGTCGGGTGGCTCGTTCATCTACGTGCCGCCGGGCGTCGAGGTCGAGATGCCGCTCCAGGCCTACTTCCGCATCAACGCGGAGAACATGGGCCAGTTCGAGCGCACCCTGATCATCGCCGACGAGGGCTCGAAGGTGCACTACATCGAGGGCTGCTCGGCCCCGGTCTACACCTCCGACTCGCTCCACTCGGCCGTGGTCGAGATCGTGGTGAAGCCCCAGGCCCACGTCACCTACACGACGATCCAGAACTGGTCGTCGAACGTGTTCAACCTGGTGACCAAGCGGGCCTACGTCGAGGCCGAGGGCCACATGGAGTGGATCGACGGCAACATCGGCTCCCGCCTCACGATGAAGTACCCGGCCGTCTGGCTCGCCGGCCCCAAGGCGACCGGCGAGGTGCTCTCGGTGGCCTACGCCGGCGGCGGCCAGCACCAGGACACCGGCGCCAAGATGGTGCACGCCGCCCCGGAGACCACCTCGAAGATCGTGTCGAAGTCGATCTCGAAGGACGGCGGTCGCTCGAGCTATCGCGGCCTGGTCCGGGTGGAGGACGGCGCGTATGGCTGCAAGAGCCACGTGCAGTGCGACGCCCTGATCCTCGACGACGACTCGATCAGCAACACCTACCC